>JAGLZA010000465.1 GCA_023131835.1 Caldifarciminota bacterium | reverse complement strand
GCCGGTCCCGGTGGACAGACTGTAACACACACAAAAGGTGACACAGATTATGTGCCTTGTATTATACCAAGCGCTATTGGTAACGGTGCAATCGGCGAATGGTGGGTAACAGATATAGCAAATACATCTTTTGTTGTACGTAACTCAGGTAGTGGATTAACGGGATTTAAATGGGCTATCCCGCGATTTGGCACCGGAGGTAAGGGCGCATCTTCTTTTGGAGGTAGTGGTGGTGGAGGAGGAGGTGGTGGAGGTGTACTAATTACGCACAACCTCAATATATCCGGTGATTATACACCGTTAATAATACCTACTGAGAATCCAAATGGTCATTTAGGTGCAGTTTATGTAACAGATATTACAACAAATAGTTTTACCATTAAAAACACTGGTAGTGCTTCCACGGCATTTACATGGCTCATCTGCAATTTACCGTAGAGCAGTCTATCCTTTAATTTTGTAAACGTCCCATTTATAATGTTTTCTGCACAAATACAAAGTGGAATAAAAAAGGAGAAAACAAAAAATGGGATCATTTTCAAACTATTTGGAATTGGAAGTTTTAGATCACATATTAGGTGGTGGAGACTATTCACGTCCTGCAACGGTGTATATCGGTTTGTGGACGGCAGCACTTAGCGATACATCAACAGGAAGCAGCGCAAACGAAGTGAGTGGCGGTTCATATGCACGCAAATCCGTGACAAACAACTCAACGAACTGGCCAGCAGCAGCGGCTGGTGCAAAAGCTAACGGTACGGCAATCACATTCGTAACAGCAACTGGAAGTTGGGGCACCGTAACGTATTTTGCAGTTCTCGATGCAGCGACTGCAGGGAACATTTTAGGATGGGGTGCGCTCACGCAAAGTAAAACAATAGGTTCTGGGGACACAGCATCGTTCGCGGTTGGCGATTTAGACGTAACACTGAATTAGTATTCTGCCATTTTTGTGGAGGTAATAAGAAAAAATGGCAACATGGACAACACCGACAGCAGTTCACAGTAAATGTGGTGAAACATTTACCTTAGAAGCTACCAAAGCCATTGACGATAATACGAGTACATACTGGAAGCATAACATCCCCTGCTATCATTGGATAATTTTAGATTTAGGACAGACAAAAACAGTTTCAAAAGTAAGAGTATATCAGTCTGCTACGGCAAGTCAGCGGTGGGGTGAAACTGATGGATTAGATGTTTTTGTTTCTGACAATCCCGCGAGTTTTGGCTCTGCGGTATGGACAGGTGCTTTAGATGCTACAGGATGGCAAGAAAGTGGCACATTCAGCAAAGACGGTAGATATATAAAACTCGTTTCAAAATCCAATTCCCAATACCAGCGGATGTATGAGTTTGATGCTTATACCGCGCCACCCATGGTACCACTTGCAGGGGTCGTTGGTGCTATTTCAACCGTAGCAGGGCATTTAAAAGTTGCAAAGGAGTTATTAGGCGAAATATCCCCAGTTTCTACTTTATCCGCCGTACTTGGTTTACAAAGACCCATTTCAGGTTTAATATCTGCAACCACATCAGTAAGCGCTACACTCACAAAATCAAAAGCTTTAATAGGGGCTATCAACGCAGCATCAACGGTACAAGGAGATTTGACAGGTACATGGCTACTTGAAGGTTCAATAGATGCGGTTACAAATATAAGTGGGGAGTTGGATATAGAACTATCTTTGTCCGGCGGGATAACAGCAAGCTCTTCTGTAACGGGTTCACTTGAACTTGAAATACAACTTTTATCGTCAACTAATTTTGGCACATCTAACTATGCAGGACCCACTGGCGCATTTATTACATATGGGGATCCAAACGATTTTATGGTCTTTATTACTTCTACCGCGGATCCCTCTGCTGATGTTGGTGAAATATATATTGGGTCCACAAACCCAAATTCGTTGATAGTTTATAATTCAGGTCATGGACGATCAGAATTTAGATGGGCAATTCCCGACAATCCATATGACGAAGGCGATTTGACATTTGCCGGTCCCGGTGGACAGACTGTAA
>JAGLZA010000464.1 GCA_023131835.1 Caldifarciminota bacterium | reverse complement strand
ATTCGGAGTTTGTCCGATGCTCCGATTCGGGAAAAAGCCCGCTTCTGGCGACTTCATACTTTTGAGCGAAACGTAATACAAACTGTATACGAAAATCGTGTTACGTTTCAGCGAATCGTGTTATGAATTACATACGAAATTATTATGTTCATCGTGTTACTAATTGAGAAAAAAGTGTTACTAAGGGCATATTACCCATTTGGATAACAACCTTAAAGATAAATTTACCTTATTGGTAATTTTATTATAAATGACCGAAAGCCTTAAATACTCTTTTACCATATAGGTTATTAGTGAGAAAGGGGAATAAGGCAAAATCCCCTTTTGAGATAGGGAAGGGGGGGCAGTGATGCTCGAAAGGGTGGAGAACCTCGATGAACCGACCATTAGCGAAACGGAGCATTAGTAATCCGTGAATTTGGAAATGGAGTAGTTAGAATGGTTGAAACAGAAAACGGAGAGGGCATTGAGGACGTATTAACCATACAGTCGGGGGGACGGGTTAGAATCCCTACCAAAACCCTAAATGAGCTTGGATGCAGCGAAGGGGATTTAGTTTTCGTTAAAACAACGAAAGCGAAAGTATCTAAGGTTGGATTTGAGAAAGAAGGTGAGAAAATAGAGGAATTGTAAAAAGGAGAGTAGAAAAATGAGTAAAAAAGAAAACAAGAACAAAGAAGCTTCTCCCGAAGAAACGAGGGAGGCAGAGAGATTGAAATGGTTAGAGGAGCGACAAACAAACGCCGTTAAAGAAAACGAACCCATTAAAGACGTTTTCAGAGTAACGGTTGCTGTAGATATTGCATCGGACGGAACTGACGAAGCACGAGCCGCCGTTAAGAATTTGAAGGGCGAAGGAGTCTTCGTTTACGGAATAAAGGGTGTGCGAAGGTTACATCCTCTTTTCGAGACTTCAGAGGAGTTTAAACGAGTATCGAAGCTTGTAAAAACGGGGAAATGAAAAATGGAAACGTGGGAAGCGTTATCTTGGAAAACGAAAGCAGCTATACTCGTCCCGCCAGCATTGCTGATGTTAGCGGGTTTTGTTGGTGGAATCCTCAGCGTAACGGGCTTTATTTAAGAAACCGAAAGCGAAGAACACAGGAAAAAGAAAATGGAAGTAGAACCGTTAGATAGGATTTTAGAGACAGCAGCGAGCTTGAAATTGAAAATGGAGCGAGAGGGTGCGAGCTACACTGAATCGGAGCTGTCAGAGATAATAGATGCTCTTTTAAGCGAGTTAGAGAAGACGAAAATGGAATCGGGACAGCGAGAAGCGTACAATAGACTAAAAGACGTTTGGTACACCCCTTTTGGTGAAATAGTACCCGACGGGTGGGTTGAATCTCATTTACCGCCCTTAGCGAAGGCAGAATTTGAAAAGAAGTATGGAAAGGGGAGCGATTAAGAAATGACCATTGCTGAGAGTTTAGAAAACGTTTTGCTCGCCTCACAGAACCGCACAGGGCAAAAGAAAGCCAGAGCGTGGGCTAAAATGAAAAAGACGTTAAGAGAGGGGAGATTATTTTTTTCTCCTTTCTAAAGGGCTTAAATCAAAATCTATAGACTATAAGGAGGTGAAATAATAAATGAAAGGATGGGATAGACTAAATCAGAAAACAAAGCGAGATGTAGCTCTTATATTCTTGATGGTGGCTGCGTCGGGGCTCGTTTGGAGCGTGGCGTATACTCTGGGCTTTATTTAAGAAACGAACCAATGAGAGCCTATAGAATTGTAATCGAGGGACGGTGCGTCCCCCTTTTTTATTTTGAACCTATCTTACCCATTTGGGTAACGATTGAAAGCCTTATAGGTAATATAAAATA
>JAGLZA010000463.1 GCA_023131835.1 Caldifarciminota bacterium | reverse complement strand
CATGATTGGAGATATTGTATGGCTCATGATTATAAAGCATGGGTAAGAACTGGTGGTAATTGGGCAGCATCTTGTGGTAATGGGTGGTATTATTCATACAGTAAGGCCGGTGAAAGTATGTTTAGCGGTTATGCTAAAATAAGAACATCAGTTTATATTTTGGAATATCGTACAAAGGGTTGGACACCGCCTCCATTTGGAAATGATGGTAGGGAGATCACTGAAAGATGGTTATCACAAGATTATTATGGTTTTTGGGATTTGTCCGGGTTAAAACCGGTACCAAAGACAGAATATATGCCAATAGTTTTTGATGATGAGATGTTGTTTACATCTTTTAATGCCTTTGATGAAAAAGGGCGCATAGGTCCTATAAATGATTATTTTCATACAACTTGTATGTTAAACTGTATGTTGTCTAATGCTATAAATGAAGAACCAGTGGTCACATATACAAATACTTATTCGCCAGCGAAAACGGCCCGGTTTAGATTTGAAGATTTATTTAGAGTGATAAATCACGCATGGTGTATGTATCCACCACCAGTAGGCGAAGGTCCTGGTGATACTGTTACAGCTATGCGATACAGTTTTAAAGGTACTGAGGTAAATGAGAAAGAAACTAAAACATCTGTAACTGGACATGTTTATGATGTTCTTGTACCAACCGTGAAAGAAGTTGCCTGGGCTTGGAGAGAGTATTGGAAAGATATAGAAAGAGGGGTGCCAACAAAACTTGAATATGAGATGGGTATTCCTGGTAACCCAGCTTTTAATTTTGTTGAGTTTAATAAACCGGAATATTATTTTGATTGTGAAAAAACTGAGCATAGGTTAATAACAGACGAGGGGAAAGTTGCTATAATTTTTGTTGCTCCATCTTTTGAATCAAAAGACGAACCTCCTACTATATATGTAAAAGAAGATGGTGGATATGGCGGGTACAAATATCCAGAAATTTCTATAAAGGACGGTGTTCCAAGAAAATTTGAAATATTTTATGATGACTATAACAATGAACAAGTGGAGTGGATGGATGAAGGTGGTGATGGTACTAAGGGTGGATCTGGTGGCGAGGAAGAAAAAAGTATTTATGAAGAGGCCATGGGTAGTGACTGGTTTCATGATGATAATACAATATTTGATGGTAATGCTTCTTCAGAAAAAAATGATGATCGAAAAATATTATTATCAAAAGACGATCTTTTGGGAGATACGGTGGCTTGGTATAACAGAGGATTGATAGCAAATATATCAAAAGATCGATTAATATATTTACCTTATAGAACGATAAAACTAGATATGTCTGGGGTAAAGGTGAATAGGGAACCAGATATTCTTACTGCTTCCCATAGAATTTGGTATAATAAGAGTAAGGTTTATTCAGAAGATATTATTTTTACATATGATGAGGGTTTATGTATTTTTACTGTTGATATATTTGGTAGAATTGGTGTTAAAGAAAAAGGTGATCGTTATTCTAATGCCGGAATTTATTGTCACCCAGAAATTACAATCAATGAATGTGCTATTGATGATGTCCCTTCAGAGGAAATTCCGGCACCGACTGAATTATATAAAGATAGGGGTGAGAAGGGGGATAAAATTCCAGAAAAAGGAGATTATTATAAGTATTTAGAAACCTATGATGTAGAGATCAAATTAAGTAGGATGCCTAAAAGAGTTCTTTATAAATCCCCACTTTTTCAGGTAAAATTCACACTTTTTCCAAATCAACATTTTATGTTGAATGGTTTTGAAATGAATTACGGAGAATATGTAGATGCAGAGGAAGAGATAAAAGTATGGGAACAAAAATATGTCGTTTCTACAGGAGAATTCGGAGATA
>JAGLZA010000462.1 GCA_023131835.1 Caldifarciminota bacterium | reverse complement strand
ACTTTCGTGGGAATGACAGAAAAAATGTGTTTTTCAAAGCTCTCGGTACTATCTACTTCTGTAAAATTTCGTTATCAAGTCTATTGTATAATAGATATTTTCCTTTTTGAGATATTGATGTATTGGCAGAGTTAGAATTTGTTCTGATTGTTGCTCACACACAGGGAAATCACCTCTTTTATAACCCAATTTTTTTTGACAAGGCTTCTGGAGGTGAATTGGAATCGGGTAATGAATCTTTATTTCCACACCGTGGCGATTTAAATAATTTATTAGTTTATTTCTATTTTTTGCCTGAATAACATAAGTGTGAAAAACCTGATATACACTATTTTTACGAGGGGGCAAGGTGATAAAATTATATAGATCTTTGAGTTCGCTGTCATAGATCTGTGCATTGCTTCTTCTTTTCTCTGTAAGGGACTTTAGGTTTGTTATAAAATGATTGGCTATGGCAGCCTGAATCGTATCTAATCTGCTATTATAACCAAAGAATTCTATTTCGTCCCTGTTTTTTAATCCATGGTTCCGCAGCAACCTTACTTTTTCATAAATCTCCTTTGATCCAGTCGTTAATACACCTCCATCACCACAGACATTTAGATTTTTCAGGGGGTGCAGACTGAAGCAACCGACATCACCAAATGAACCCACAGGCTGACCCTCTATTGAGGCGCCAACTGCTTGGGCAGCATCTTCCACCACATAGAGACCTTTACGTTGGGAAATATCCATAATCTTATGCATTTCTGCAGGGTTTCCAGTAAGGTGCACTGGAAGGATTGCTTTTGTCTTTTTACTTATAGCCCGCTCAATCAACTCCACATTAATGTTATAATCTGGCCCCACATCCACGAACACAGGTTTTGCACCTGTTGCCATTATTGCACCTGCAGTGGCAACAAAGCTGTTTGGGGCAGTTATCACCTCATCTCCAGAATCTATACCCAAGGCTTTAAGAGCCAAAAAGATGGCATCTGTGCCGGAATTAAGACCAACGGCAAAAGGAATACAGCAAAGCCTTGCAAAATTGGATTCAAACTTTTCTACTTCTGGTCCCAATACAAACTGACAGGTCTCAAACTGCTCCCTCAGAGCAACCCAAAGTTCCTCATCTTTAAATTGTTTTGGAAGGTCTAAATATTTAACTTTCATACCTAAATCTATTGATAAAACTCCTTTACCTTTTCAATCATATAATCCACCTGTTCCTCAGTCAGGTGCTGGTGCCCAGGAAAGGTGATGATTGATTTAGACTGTGCCTCACTTACTGGAAAATCCCCTTCTTTGTATCCAAAGGGGCGAGCGACTTCCTGCAAATGCAAGGGAATCGGGTAATGCACCTTTGCTTCAATCCCATTCTTAATAAGGTAGGATAACAGCTTATCTCGATCTTTGACCATAAGCATGTACAAATGATATACGTATCGACTATTTTTCTTGCGCTTGGGTATAGTTATGTAACCTTTAAGATCTGCGAACCCCTTATCAATTTTGTTGGCCCACTTTATTCTCGTCTCTGTTATATCTTCAATATCATTGATAAGATAGTTTCCAACAATGGCTTGCAGTGAATCTAACCTTGAATTGTATCCAAATATCTGAATTTCATCTCGATTTTTAAGGCCATGATTCCTCAAAAGTATAAGTTCATCGCGCAGCTCACTTGAATTGGTAACAATTATTCCCCCATCACCCCATACATTCAGATTTTTCAAGGGGTGGAGGCTAAAACCGCCAGTAACACCAAAGGTTCCCACGCATTTATTATCAATGGCTGCCGTAATAGCCTGGCAAGAATCTTCTATAACCGGCAGGCCGTGTTTTTCTGCAATCGACATAATTGAAGGCATATCAGCAGGATGTCCCGCATAATGAACCGGCATCAGGGCCTTGGTTTTTGGGGTGATGGCCTCTTCGATTAATTCCGGGCTAATAGTATAGTCATCGAGCACATCCACAAATACCGGTTTTGCACCTGTAGCCACGATAGCCCCAACAGTAGCTATAAACGTATTAGGCGCCGTGATTACTTCGTCTCCAACACCCACGCCAATAGCTTTCAAAGAAAGAAAAAGTGCATCTGTTCCCGAATTGACCCCTATAGCATATTTTGTTCCTATCAGCTTAGCGAATTTCTTCTCAAATTCCTGTACCGGTTTACCAAGCGTATAATCACCAGTCTTAATAAGTTTATCAATTTCATTAAATATCGCCCGATGGTCTTTAAATTGTTCTTCAAGATAAGAATATTTTACTTTCATTTAAGTACTCACTTTCCTTATGTTAACAATATTATTTTAGTTTGATTGCCTGCATTGTCTTGATATTGTAATAGCGAATATCGTCCATGGAATCAGGAACCTTGCAAGAATCAAAGGCTGCTTTCAAATCAAGAATTGCCTCCTGAATTGTATGTTTTGCTTCAAAACCGAGCTCTTCTTTTATTTTATTGGAAGAAACATGATACGATCTGTTGTCATTTGAAGGCGTGGTTATAATAGGTATGTTTCCGTCAAGTGTGCCTTTTACCATTTCAGCAATTTCGCGAACCTTATAGTTTTCATAGCCAACATTATAAATTTTCTTATGAATTTTTTCTACAGGCTGTTCCAAAAGGAATAAATACGCGTTGGCCATATCCTCAATGTGAAGGTTCGGCCTTTTCTGCTCTCCACCAAAGACAGTAATCTGGCCTTTATTGATGGCGTGGTTTGTAAGGATATTCACGGTTAGGTCCAACCTTAAGCGAGGAGAATACCCGCACACTGTGGAAGGACGAACGACGGTAACAACAAAGTCATCGGTGGCAGCATCCATAAGGACTTTTTCACAAAGAGCCTTATATTTTGAATAATCAGTCAAAGGTTCCAGGGGCAGGTCTTCGGTAACCTCGGGTTCATCCTTGATGCCATACACGCTGGAACTTGACGCATAAATGAATCTTTTCACCCCTGATTTCTTAGAAATATCGACTAAATTGACGAACGCATCGTAATTGATGGATTTGCCAAGATCAGGATCCAGTTCATAGCTCGGGTCATTTGAAATGCAGGCCAGGTGGATCACCATACTATACCCCTTTATTTCGGCCTCAAGAAGCTGTCTGTTTCTGATATCCCCCTTTACCTGAACAAGATGGGGATGATCCTTTACAGTGTCCAGAACGTCTTCACCGTAGATATATAAGTCCATAACTTTGACGTGATACCCCTTACTAAGCAATTTTGGAACCAAAACCGCACCTACATAGCCAGCACCTCCGGTTATAAAAACTTTTCCGGTGTTATTCATAATATTCTTAGCCTCGCTTTCTATTTTGTGTTTTCTTGCACAATAGCATCTAATATGCAGTGGCAAATAGACTGATGAATAATCTCCACAGGACCATATGATTTATCAGGAACGTAAAAATTAAAATCCCCGAGCAAAGAAAGAGGATTACCACTTTCGAAGCCGGAAAGAGTTACAACACCGCATCCGTTTGATTTTGCAGAATGGGCCCCTCTTAAAATATTTTCAGACTTTCCGGAACTACTTATTGCAACTAATATATCCCCTTCATCGGCAAACATTTCTACCGACTTTTCGAAAATATATTCATAGCCATAGTCATTTCCAAGACATGTTAGAAGTGAACTGTCGTTAAAGGCTATAGCCCTCATGCCGCCATTTTTCCAAAAATCGGTAGACATGTGACTTGAGATAGCTGCGCTGGCGCCATTGCCTATAAACATTAATTTGTGGCCTGCAGCAGTCTTCAATATAATTAAATCACAAACCTTTTCTATGGCATCAAAGAAATTCAATTCACCGCCATGTTTATTAGTGGTTCTGATAGAATTAAACAGGTCTGAAAGTTTTCTATAGTAATTTTGTGCAAATATATGCATTTCAGTACTTACCTTTACATGAGAAATTCTGGTTAGACATTATGAAGTTTATTTTAAAATTGTATGTATAAATTCCAGCAATTCATACTTTTCAACTGGTTTTTTATTGCAGACAGTTTGAACAGCCAAAGCGCCTACTGCATTGCCAATAAATGAAATAAGATCTATCGACATGCCATCGGCAAAGCAAGGCGCTGTATAAGCAAAAAAGGCGTCTCCAGCGCCCACAATATCTACCACCCTTGTAGAAAAAGCAGGCGTCCGGTGAATCTCACCGTCTTTGTTAATGCTTATTGAACCCGCACTACCCAACGTTATGATAAGATAATGCGCCTTTAAAGTTTTGGACAATTTTTTTGCAACATCCTCTATTTCGGAAACTTTATCCTGCATTGCCAATCTTGCTTCAGGCACATCCAGGCAGACAAACTTCGGGCTGCTGTATTTTGTAATCATGTTATAGCCGGCATTAGCACCGTTTGTCTGCGTATTAACCGCCATTTTTTTTGAAAATTTCTCTACAGTTCTGATTATTTTATCAGTAATGAAACCGTGGCCAAAGTCTGAAATCAACACCATGTCATATTCGGCTATCATTGTCTTTAAATAATCGAGAATATCTGATTCGCATTCATCATTAATGCAGTTCTCGTTGATATAATTAACTTCGAATATTTTTTGGTTTTGATATCTATTAATATATCTTTTTTTTACAACTGTAGGTCCATCATTTCTGTACAAGAATTTCGTAGAGATGTTTGGCTTAAGATTATTAACAACGAAATCCTCCCTTGGGTCATCTTTTCCCAATAAGGTTACGAGGTTAACTGTATCGCATAATCCTGCAATATGATTGGCAATAGCAAAAACGCCTCCCGCAAAAACCTCATGAGTTAGGTATTTATTTACGACCAGTTGCGCCTTTGGAGATTTACCCATTGATTCACAGTAGTGATACTCGTCAATAATTCCATCCCCTATAAGTAACACCTTTAATTTCTGAAGATTTTTTATTTTCTCCAGAATATCATCGAAACTATATCTTTTGGAGAAATTCTTTAGAAAATTGGTCGTAGCTTCAGGATATATATCTAAAAGATTCTTTATTATTAGCGACGAGCTGAATGAAAAACCATCGGTCTCGTAAATACTGCTTTTTCCAAAACATAATTCTTTTTCTTCTTCAAATATCTTTTCATGAATCTTTTTATCGCGCTCCTTATATGCCTGCCCTTTTGCAAAAATATCAGGTTTTATTTTTTTAACGCATTCAAATGGTATTTCATCATCTACTAAACAGACATAATCCACTTGTTCTAATGAAACCACATTTTCCAGTCTTAGATTCTCCGGGAAAATAGGTCTTCCAGGCCCCCTTCGGACATCCTTATCTTTAATAACAGTAACTATAAGGATGTCTCCTTGCTTTTTAGCTGAGTTAAGATGTGTTAGAATACCAGGATGAACCAGGTCAAAAATTCCATGACTTTGGACGATAACTTTCCCTTCCTTTCTCAGATTGTCAACTTTATTAACGAGCTCGTCCAACAATAATATCTTATTATTAATATGCTGTTCCATGTGTTAGCCTCGATAATTTGTAATAGTCATAGGGTATTGTCTCGGAATGCCTGCCTCGGATGTAGAAAGCCATCTATTTTTATCTCCATGAACATCATTTTATTCTGCAGGCACAAATAGCAAAGCTGATAACTCCCAGAGTTTTAAATATTTCTCGTGAAGAGAACCCTGGCGGTACTGTGTGAAATAATAAAAATAACTGTGTTGATTCGGGCAAACTTTTCTTAGCCTTTTTGATCCTGGTTTTCAAGTCTAAAGGAACCTCGTCAGAAACCAGCATCACTTTTTCGTTAAGTATTGTAGGAAGCGGATATCTTTCTAACATTCGACAGGCCTTTTCAGGCATTAGAGGCCACAAGGATGCTCCTGATGCTTTCGAAAAAGCCAGCATGATGTTTTGAGCCCGTGAAAGATTATCTGCACCACAATAGGAATTCCAAAAATCGTTGCCTTGGGGAATTTCTGCTGCCTGTGGAAATTCGATTTGTGCTTTCATCAGGCTTTTAATATTTCCGATATCTCTATGATAAACTGCATTGTGATATGTATAAATTTGTCCTAAATAATGGGGCAAAACTTCGGTACTGAAGTCAATCACCAGCTTTTCCAGGCTGGCCAGAAATTCAAACACTGAAGGTTGGACAATATAAACGGCAGCATTAGCAAGATTTCCAGGAGGGTTTTCGACTTTTTCATGAAACGCCTTGACCACGCCTCTCGCGTCCAGTTCTATAATGCCGCATGTCTGTGGCGTTGGCGTAGTGAAGGTCATCATAGTAATTTCGGTGCCTGCCGGACGTTCGTGGTGGCTGCGGATAAATTCCCTGAAATTACAAAAACAAATGTTATCCGCATGAATCAACATTATCGGTTCTTCACGAAAAAACTCTTTGTTATGAAGAAGCGTTCCTCCTGTTCCAAGTAATGTTTCCTCGTAGGCCGTGGAAACCTGCGAAGCAAAAGGGCTCTGAACTAAATATTCCCGCACCATATTGGGTAAATAGTGCAGGTTAACCAGTACGGAGGTGACTTCAGTTTCAGACAGGTATTTCAACCAGTATTCCAGTAGAGGGCGACCGTTGATAGGGAGCAAACATTTGGGAATGATAGTTGTTAATTTATGAAGTCGGGTTCCAAGTCCTGCCGCTAATAATAAAGCTCTCATAGATCTTTAAAAAATCCCTATTTATTCCCCCAAAAACTCAAACCAGTCTTTTGTCTGTTCAGCGATACTTTCTGGTGTCCATACTGGGGCCTTACGCCAGTAATCAATATGTTTAAGTAACTCAATAACCCCTTCTTCAATCGAGACTTCAGGTTGCCAGCCCAACTCTTTTTGAATTTTTTTTATGTCAGCAAAGGTGCAGTCCGGTTCGCCAGGACGTTTTGGAATGAACACCTTCTTGCCACCCAACAATTCTACTATACGATTGACAGAGACTGTCTGGCCACTGCCGACGTTGTAAACTTCTCCTGTTTTGTCGCTTTCAGCGGTTACGAGCATTGCACGTGCAATATCCGTCACGTAAGTGAAATCCCGTGTTTGGTTACCATCTCCAACCACAGTTAACGGTTTACCTGCCAGCTTCTGTGCCAGAAACACACCGAATACTGCTCCATACGCTCCTGAAGTCCGCGAACGCGGTCCATAAACGTTGAATAATCGCA
>JAGLZA010000461.1 GCA_023131835.1 Caldifarciminota bacterium | reverse complement strand
TATCCACAATAAACTCGGTTGTTCCCGTTGACCAATGTCTAACTACTTCGGGTGCCGCTAACGGCACCTCTCCTACTGTTGCCGGATACATTTTTCTTTTTTCTCCTATTGACACCCGGGGCACCGCTGTCAGAGCGGTGCCAACCAGCGCCCCTTTTTTTACTACTGCTTCTGTTTTCTTTTCTCCTATTCTGCTTACTGCCCCAAGCATACCCGCGGTTGCAGCGTACGGCAACGCGGTTCTAAAAGGTTTTTCAACCATCCCGGTTGCTACCTTTGTCACCGCCGCTTTTAAAGCGGTGGTTGGTCTTGCGGCTACCGGGAGAACTCTTTTGACGGGCAGGGTGATACCTACTCTTGCCAAACCCGCGGTTGCGGCGGCTCGTGAAGGAATCCTTGCAGTTACTTTTGCCAATGTAGCTTTTCCTAATGGTGTCAGTTTTGTTGCGGCTTTTGCCACTAATGGTGCCACCCGAGGCACCTTTGTCGCTATCTTTGGTGCAACTTTTAGCGCTAACCTTGCTGCCGTTCTGGCTACTAATCCCCAAACCATCACTCTTTGCCTCCATATTTTTGCCTGATTGTTTCAAAAGTACTTAATGGTTCTACAATCACAGGCATCTCTTTCTCCTTCGCGCGCGCTTCGCGTGTATTCATTTTTTTCAGGTACTTCTCTACGACATCTTCGACATAGGTCTCTAACGCATCAATGCGACCTGTGAGCTTTGTATTTAATCGCGCAAGGTCGTGCTGAACCAGCACCGCCTCTATATATCCCTTATATTCGATGGTTGCGCCCCTGTTAGCGATCCACTGCTTCCAATTATTAAATATTTTCATGTTGGTGTTTTCTCCTTAGACAAAATACTACTATTACTATTAGTTATTCGAACAGATGTAATCCTATCTATCCCTGAGTCCCTTCCTTTCCGTATGTGTTCTTTTGCAAGCTTCAGTAGGATTAGATATCGATAGCTGCATCGCTTCACGAGGAGGAGTTTTGCGCGATAGAACCAATGTTCCCGGAATTCGGGAGATTCGAGCTGATCGAACTCGCTCTTCAGTTTTTCATATCCCTCTATGCACTCGGTGCGCGGTGTCATCATTTTGTCTATATACTTCATTGGCTGACCCAGCCTATAAGATTTTCGGT
>JAGLZA010000460.1 GCA_023131835.1 Caldifarciminota bacterium | reverse complement strand
CTCTGACCATCGTGAAGCGACCTGAGATTAAACTTGCCAGCAGGAGACAACGGGTAATCATAAACTCGTTGTTTTCCTTTTTGATGTGGGGAACGGTTTTGATAAAGTCATAAGTCTCGGGGGGAAGACTGGAAAACATAGGTGTATCCGCTCCCTCGTCCACGATGATTATGTTTCCTTCCGCGCCCTGATTCATGATTTTTGCCTTAAGGCACGTTCCGAGTGTCTGAGATACTGAAAACACCACCACCATGCAGCCAATGCAAAGACATAAAAGTAAGACGGTTTTTTTACGATTCATAATATGAAAGAATGCCATCATCCACCATCGTTATATGCTTTAACTGTGCCTGGAATGACTGCCAGCGCTGCAAACACTCCGGAACAAAGTGATATCAGAACACCTATCAGCAGTACAGTTGGATTTATAAAAACAGGAGGATGAAACATATCCTTACCAACATAGAAAGGATGATTAAACAGGGCTATATAAAGAATAACCGATGCGATAATACCGCTGAAGGCCAATACTTCCGCGGTCTCCACAAAAATGACCTTTGCGACATCCTTTAACTTATGTCCTCTGTTTTTCAATTCATTAATCACCTTAAATCTGTGCCTTAGCAGCAAAAAGGCATTATTCATGTTCATGATAAACAATAAAACGCCCAAACAAATACATATGGCAGAAATTATGTCCCCAAGATTTCCCTGGCTTGCCTGGATGGCCTTCCATAATTCATCCTCAGGTCTGCATACGATCTTCGATGGATTGTTTTTAAACAACTCTTCCACATTGCGCATCAAAACCTTCAGTTCGTCAGCCTCCTTCAGATCGGTCTTAATTAGAAAAGATGTGGTAAAGTCCTGTTTTGAAGTCAACTGCTGAAGATAATCCTTATGCAGGAAAACCATTGATTCGTAAACAGAAAACGGCTTTTCAAATACACCCGCAATCTTAAACCTCATGCCGAATGCGTCGATATCCTCACCCAGGCTCCAGCCGTACATACGAAAGATTTTTCTGCCCACAAGGGCAGCATAAGGGTCCTTCTTGAAC
>JAGLZA010000046.1 GCA_023131835.1 Caldifarciminota bacterium | reverse complement strand
TTGTGGTGAATATTTTTCTTCTTCAATTCTCTATCTCCATGCTTTTTATCAGACAATCATCTCCCTCTATAATTTTTAGATTATAACCCTTACATTCCGGGCACCGTAATATCGGGAAGAGATGGTTTAATTCGGTTGTTTTAAGACCTCCTTTATATCTGCAATCTCCGCACTGTATTATACCATCGATTTGGTGAATGACTATCTTTGCTGATTTCCCTATTTCTGTTGAATTTAACATCATTTCCAACCAGAATTTCATCTGTTCTATTTCAAGGAGTGTGAATTCTCCTACCCCGACTTCTATTTGCAATATCTCCTTTGCTCCTTCTTTCTCTGCTACCTCGACAACCCTCTCTACGATATTCTTTACCGTTGAAAATTCATGCATTGGATGAGTTTATCAACTCCTTCCCCGGTTAACCCATTTGTTCCAACCACCATTGCATTAGGGTTGACTTCCTTTAAGTCTTCCTTTAACTTTTCAACAGAGACATTCATTGCAGTCTCAAGGTCAATCTTGTTTATAGCAACATAATTTGCTCGCTGAAACATATAGGGATGCTTCCTTATCATATAAGGACCCTCGGTTACAGAGGTAACAACCATCTCTTTATGGACTCCGATAGGCACGGATGCAGGGCATATCAGGTTGCCCACATTCTCGATAAAGAGGAGATTGATATCTTCAAGGGGTAGGGTTTCCAGAGCTATCGAAACCAAATGGGGGTCGAGATGGCATGCTCTGCCTGTATGTGCCTGAACCACAGGAATATCTTCCTCTTCGATTCTCTTTGCATCCACCTCTGTTGTAAGGTCTCCTGCAATGACACCTATTTTATAGTTTTCTTTTAGTAATCTTACCAGCCATTTGATAATAGAGGTTTTTCCGGAACCTACCGAGCCCATAACATCGAATGCAAAAATCCCCTTTTCATCAAGTAGTTTTTTATTCTCTTCTGCCTTTTTTCTGCCCTTCTCCAGAGCGGATTCCTCAATTTTTACTATCTTCATTCATCCTCCTTTATGCCACAGAGACACAGAGTTCACAGAGATAAACACAGAGGAAAAGTTTCTTATTAAAAGAAGAAGAAATTTTCTTCTTTATCTTTTCTAATAAGTATAAACTCTCTGTGCCCTTTGTATGGTTGTGGTGAGTTTGTTTCATTTTTACTCTTTGCCATACCTGTAATATGCTGCACAGGTCCCTTCTGATGATACCATGCAGGGTCCAACAGGATTCAGAGGGGTGCATACTTTCCTGAACATTGAACACTCTGAAGGTATCTTTACTCCTCTTAATATCTCTCCACAGATGCAGTCAGGATGTTCTTTCGTCTCCTCTACGCAAACCTCAATATTCCTTTCGGCATCATATACCGAATATTCTTCCCGGATGAAGAGACCACTTTCGGGGATTATACCTACCCCTCTCCATTCGGTATCACCTTTTTTAAAGATTTTATTCATTAATGACTGAGCCGTTGGGTTCCCTTCTTCACGAACAGCTCTTTTGTATTGGATTTCAACCTTTGGTTGGACTCCATTAACTATCTGTTTGATTAGCATCAATATCCCTTTGAGTATGTCTATTGGTTCAAACCCGATTATTACTGACGGGATGCCATATTTTTCCACTATAGGTAAATAGGGCTCTATCCCTATGATAGTGCTAACATGCCCGGGACATATAAATCCATTGATAGCTATATCTTTACTATCAAGAAGTGCCATCATCGCAGGGGGTATCAGTTTGTGCGCGGATAGAATGAATAGGTTGGTTAATCCCTCCTCCTTGGATGAGAGGATTGTGGATGCAACAAGAGGAGCGGTCGTTTCAAATCCAACACCAAGAAAGATTACCAATTTGTTCGGATTCTCTTTTGATATCTTGATACTCTCAAGCGGGGAATAGACTATCCTGATATCAGCCCCATTACTTTTTTCTTTTTCAAGTGATGAACTGGAGCCCGGAACCTTTATCATATCCCCGAAGGTGCATATTATTACATTCGGGAGTCGACTGTATGCAATAGCTCTGTCAAGGTAGCGATTGGGAGTAACGCAGACAGGACATCCGGGTCCTGAGAGAAGGCGAATATTATTCGGCATTAAACTCCTTATACCCGAGCGGAAGATTGCGGTTGTATGTGTTCCGCATACCTCCATAAGGACAACTTCTCTCTTAGTATTCCTTGCTATCCTCCGGATCTCTTCAGATAGTTTCTGGCATATTTTCTTGTCCCTGAATTCATCTATATATTTCATTGATTTTGCCCTTTTTTTGTGATATTATCTATCTCCTCCCAGATTTCTAATGTTTTCCTTGCCTCTTCTTCATCCATCTTCTGGATGGCAAAGCCTGCGTGTATAATGAGGTAATCACCTATTTTGACTTCAGGAAGTAGTCGAAGACACACTTCCTTCTTTACCCCGGAGAGTTCAGCGATGCCATTATCACCATCTATCTGAATGAGTTCCATAGGTATTGCAAGGCACATATTATCTCCTTTCTAATTTTGCCACAGAGAGCACAGAGATTTTTTTATTATGTTTATTTGTTGTCCCATTATGTTATCTTTTTTCCTGTTCTCGGTGCCACCCCGGTTAAATCCATGCCTCAATTTAACCTTCTTCCCAATAAAATCAAGGTTAAAATTGCTCCATACTACCCCCATTTTTTCTCGCAAAGTCCGCAAAGATTTTTGTAGGGACAAGGTATACCTTGTCCTTTCTTTCAAATGTCATTATTCACCGCTGGAATAAAAGGCTCAGGGTTCCTGACCCTTGTAGGGGCGTTCAATTGAACGCCCCTACTGGAGTAGCAGAACTTGCTCTGCTACTCTGGAATCGTGTCTAATAAGTGAGGGGTCAAGGGGTCGAGTGTAAGAATATAAACCGTGCAGAAACCGTGGCTAAAAAACTGAGTTTGTTGAGTTCGTAGGGTTCATAGAGTTCGTGGAGTTGGAAGTCCACCACAGAACCCCTCCGAGATTGCTTCACTGGAGTTATGCAAGAAGAGGAGTTCGCAATGACAGTTTATAGGGTTCGTGGGATTATATGTGATATGTGGTATGTGAT
>JAGLZA010000459.1 GCA_023131835.1 Caldifarciminota bacterium | reverse complement strand
CTGCAATAGAACCTATACTATCAGGAAAGGTAAAGGATAAAAGCATTTCATTGAAATCCCTGTCAAATTTCTTCACATCACTCTCTGAACGCAGCCAGATATTATCCCACTCATCTGAAGCAACATAAAGATTCCAGCAATCAATTGTATATTGCATCACTTCATATAGGGAATAAACCGAATCAATAAGAGCTGCCTGAACACCTGCGCTATCTTTAAGTCGAATTCCATATAAATCAGCATCCCCTGCCTCAAGGGAAACTATCTTTGTGGTTTCCTCAAACGGATAGACAAAAAGGGTCTCAACCCCTCCCATATAAGCAAAATCCCCGTTATGCAGTAAAGAGTTTATGGTAATATCATCATCAACATTAAACCAGTCTTTCTCAGACTGCACAGAAAATTGTGCTTCTACACCTTCTATAAAGATTCGCCAATAACCTCCATGCTCAAAGAATCCCCATCCCCATCCTTCACCTTTTGTTACCTCATAATAAACCTTTAGTTTATATTCTCCTGAAGTCCAATCAGGAATATCAACCCAATAGGTATAAGAACTCTCAGGATGAACCGAAACCTCTCCGGGTCCTATATCTTTATGGTGAATATCATTATTGTATAAGACAATGGAATCAAGTCGAACTCTTGCAGTGGTTTTAATAGGATTACTGTAGGTAATCGGAATACTATCTGGTATTGGAAATGTATCATTATTCAGCCAGTTCAGTTTTACCACTGGTGGATGTATCCTGTATCCAGGCACTATAGTGCCATCATAGTAGTCATTAAGGTATTTAAGACCTATATAGTATTGATACCACTCACCAAATGGAACAGTGGTATCTATAAATGTTTCTAATGAAAGGAATGAGTTTGATCCAGGATTAACAACCACTGTATCATACAGAGTATCTCCCCCGGGAGGACAATTAGCCACCCACCCTATGACAGGTGCCCCATAAAGTTTTCCTCTACCTCTAAGCCAACCGCTAAATCGAGCTGTATCTCCTGGTAGAAAGGTATTATCATGAGGAACAGCACGAATAGCTACAGGACAATGAGCGGGGAATTCAAAGGGTAAATACTCCTTTATACTGCTCATCTGATTCCCGTAACGAAGATCTGCTTTAATCCAATCGTTAGTATGCCATTCATCTGGTTGATAATTGAATGTTAAAGTAGTATCTGTATCTAAAGACCGATTGATCGTGAGAGAATCAAAATAGTCTTTCCCTGTTAATAGGAGTTTACCAGGTGGCAGATAATTTCCTTCTGAACTCAGAGTTATCGTATATAGATTGGTATCATTATAATAGAAGGAATCCGGAAGATTCAAAGAGCATTGGACATTTGGATGGAGAGAAAAATAATAAACCCTTCGAGAATTCCATAAGGTATCCCTGTAGAACACATCACAGCAGAACCATTCTCTACCCAAAGAGATAGAATCATAATCAAAGGGGAAAAATTTACCATCTACTATTTCCTTTCCCAAAGATGGGATGCAAATGGTATCAATTTCTATATTGTATTTTATAGAATCAATAATTGTATAACACTCTATTAGTAAAGAACAAGGGTGATTCAAACTGTTTCCAATTTCTGCAATATAGTGCACAGTATCCTCCCTCCATTGATACTGACATTTGTCCAAAGATAGTGATATAGAGAATGGTTGTGAACTCACCCAGACTCCTCTCTCACAACGCGATAAAGCGTTATTGAAGAAACGACTGTAACCAAATTGATTGTACCCATACAGCCCAAAATAGGTAGCGGTTGAAAGCCATAGTGGTCTTTGATACACTATCTTAACCACTGTATCAGGAGGAATTGTAACATCAGTAATTGAATCAACAAGTTCCCACCATATGCCTCCTTCATCCCGTTCTTCATGCACTCCAATCATTACCTTTCCATTGAGGGAAGATGGGGTGTTATTCCTGATAAATATCTCATAATTTACCGTATCGCCAGCTATGACCTCCTCATAATCCGAATTTACCCACATCAGGAAGTCACCAAGGTTATAATCACCTACTGGCACATCCTTCCTCTGGGCAAATATCGCACCACGTTCAAAACTCTGTATCTCCTCACCATTTCCATCCATTAATGAATAATCAATTACCCATAACCCAAGACTTTCAGGTAGTGATGCTTCCACCCAGTCCCACTGAATCTCATCTCCTGGCTGAAGTGAAACAGGAACAGCAACTGAATCATATAAATCCCTATCAGGTGTAAATACCTTAATAATTGCAGTGATCGCCTCTACAGTATCATCTGCAGTATATCTGATAGATACAGGAACAGAGACCGCTGAATCAGGGTAGAATTCAGGGATTGGCATTTCCGGATTTAACGCCCAGGTAGTTATATCTCTAAGTAACCTTAATTCTTCTGGAGATGTCTGATTATGCCCATATCCCCAATCCGGATATAAAGAAGAGACTATAACTCTCCCTGCTCCA
>JAGLZA010000458.1 GCA_023131835.1 Caldifarciminota bacterium | reverse complement strand
AGAGACTATAACTCTCCCTGCTCCACAGGAATAGGAGAGAAGCGCAGGCATCCCATTTGCTGTCCTCCTAAGAAGCACTTCTGCATTATCTGGATATTGTGTAATGTACCCATCCACATTACAACTCATTACCTGTTCTGTCTGTCCTGAAAACACAGGATGCCTTTGATTAAGGTATGCGGCATCCGCGAAACAGGCCTGATCCTCACTCCACCCATATCCATCTATCCCTCCAGGAAGAACAGACAAATCTGAACCCCATTTCTGTGTAAAGACTAAGAGTTTACCTCCATTTATCACATAACTCTCTAATTCTTGTGCCATCAACTGTGAATCAAAACCTTTAAGTCCAGCAGAGCCGATAACAAGTAATTTAACAGAATCAGAAATATCCATATCTGGTTGATTGATTATTTTGAGATTAGGTTTTACCGGTAAAGTTGAAATATCATATCTCCCGAGGATATGCCCATATCCATCCGCCCATCCGGATAACATTATACCAATATCAGGGAGACCTGGATTGAGGGAGTCGGTTCTTGTCCTTGTTATCCAGGGAGTCGGATAATTCATCTCTCCAGGGGATTGATTCTCATCCGGATGATCAAACATATGCCCTTGAGCAGACCAGTAATATCCCTCACCTCCAACCATAGCACACCTAGCACCAACTTGATAAAAAACATCAAGTGGAGCAGTAGCACCCATATTGGTAGAGGTATAGGTATTTGTATGAGTCCCTCCAGGCAAGAGGGAGAAATCCTCATTATCCGCTCCAGAAACACCCCATCCACCTGGATTATCAACATCAAATTCAATTCGACAACTGACATTGCTCTTTAATTTATTTCCCTTACTGATTACATGATGTGTAGCAGACCCCCCTTCCTCAATATGCTTCACACACTCAGGATAGGCATCTACCTCTATCTCTGGCTTCTCTGTTGTGAAGGAGAAGGAATAACTCTCCTCTAGATGTATTCCAGATGTATCCTGTGCCTGAGCTGATACAGATACTGTGTATTCCTCACAGTAATCAAGAAAACCAGTTGGCTGAAGGTTGAGGGTGCGATTCCCTGACCAGGATTTACTACAATTAAAACTAGCAGTTACTGCCCCTTGTGTTACCGGCTGATCCATCGCCTTCGAGAAGGTGATGGAGATTTGGTTGATGTCAATGAGGACACCCTGGGCACCTTTTCCGGGACTTGTGGAAAGAACTCGAGGTGGAGGAGTCTCACCCACATAAATCTTATGATTCTTATCCCACCCTCCTTGATAACCAGTCCAATTATCGTCACTTCCTCTCTCACCTATTGACTGCGGATCTCTATCAAGTATATTCCCTGCAACATCC
>JAGLZA010000457.1 GCA_023131835.1 Caldifarciminota bacterium | reverse complement strand
TTTTATATACTCAAATTTCCAATAAAATCAATCCTAATAAAAAATGTCGTTGAAATAAATAAATAAAAAAAAGGGGGCGAAAGAAGAAGAAAAAATGAATGACAAAATCGAAAAAAGAAAAGGTAAAGATGTAAGTAACACAGGCGTATTGTTTGCGAAAAATGTAGGTAAAGCAGCGTTTATCTTTCTGCTGCTGTTAATAGCTACAACTTTTGTGGCTTCGGCGCAGCCACCGTGCGACCATAATGTGAATGTTACAAATACTTGCTGCGAGAATACGACAGAAGGCTGGTTTTACAGAGGCGCAGTTCTGGGTTGGAAGTATACACCAGTACAACCTACAGCTTTATTTGTTCTTTCAATTGATGGAGATATATTCGACGCATACTGCATAAACCTTCAAAAGCCCCTCGATTCAGGAGATACTTTCAATGCGTCAATATATCCTGCAGGACCAACCTGTAAGAACAACTCGATAGCTTACATATTGAATAACTGGACACATTCCTGTGCTCACTGCGACAACGTCTCTGTTGCCCAATCCGCGATATGGTACTTCTGGTACATAAACGATACTTTCTGCAGCATTGACGAGCCAGAGTACAACCATACAGTGGAACCCGGTGATCCAGAATGGGAGTCAGGGTGGATACCCAACTGCACTGCCTATCCGGAAGTTTGTAATATGGTCAATGCATCGATAAACAAGAGCGTTCCGTACGACATCGGTATTACTCCAAGCACTGGAAGTTTTCCTGCGGGAACGCCAATAGAGCTTGAAGCAACAGTTGATTACTGCGCTGGAGAAGATAAAGAGGAAGTTACCGTTGTATTTGAAGCTGACAACTGTATATTCAACGAATCCAAAACAAATATCTATGCTAATAGTACTATTAATGGAAAACTCAACGCCACTTTAATTTGTAACGCGAGTGTTGACAGCGTAACGGTTACAGCCCAGGTTAAAGATATGAAATGGTTCGAGATAATTGAGCCATGCGACTCCCCGAAGCAGGAAACTCTCGGAATTGTTAATATTACCGCCGATGACGCCCCTTTCAGCTTTTACACACATGAGGTCCCTGCGCTAACACTGCCTTTTATAATCTTTCTGGCTGTGATGATGACTATGGTTGCAATAGCAGCAATTAGGAAAGGGGGCAAAAGATAAATGAAAAATAAGGGAAGAAAAAAGGAAGTGGTATTCCCATTACTAATAGTGTTAACTCTGTCCTTAGGGATACTTTTGGCTGCAACTCCGACAGAGGCTGCTGAAACACTATGCGGATCTGGGTACAAGGTCAATGAGACCGGATCAGGAATCGGAAACTGGACGGTAGACCTTTATTTGGCAAACACCACCACTGGTGTTCTGATGTGGGAAAAAATTAATACGACCAAAACGAACGATACAGGATTTTGGCAGTTCTGTGATCTTATGGCTGTTGAGGATTACATGGTTTGCGAGGAGCAAAGACCAGGCTGGACGAACGTATCCCCCTTATGTTATGATACTGCTAATGTGACATTTGTCCTTGAGTGGTTAAACGACAAGCCGATCACCCAACTTAACAATTTCACAAATCACCGCGAGAACGAATCCTGCATCTCCGGGTTCAAGCTAAATGACCGAACCGGTGATCCTATCGCAGGCTGGACGATATTCATTGATGATGACGCGGATGGTCAATTGGACGCTGGTGAACGGAACACCACGACTGACCCTGACGGCTCATGGCTGATATGCAACCTGACGGACGGAAATTACACGGTCTGTGAGGTGCTTCAGGACGGATGGACTGCGATTGAGCCTGCTTCGGGCTGTCACAA
>JAGLZA010000456.1 GCA_023131835.1 Caldifarciminota bacterium | reverse complement strand
CTGAAAATGATAAATTCTATTATACAGTATCAGGAACAGATAATCAATATATATACAGATTAGATTCAAAT
The DNA here is from genome assembly GCA_023131835.1 of Caldifarciminota bacterium. GTDB lineage: Bacteria > Hydrothermota > UBA3072 > UBA3072 > UBA3072 > JAGLZA01. Next base: position 1,566 of record JAGLZA010000456.1, on the reverse strand, counting down.
AATGGAGATTGGATAACACCAGATCATACATATACAACAGGTACTTTATTTCTTTCCGGCGCTTCAGGAATAAATGATATTTATGTTACAGCAGAAACTTCTTTGGCGGGCAATGAATACAACACTTTATTCGTCTCGACAGATTATGGAATACATATTATGGATGAAGGAACTGGAATATATGCGATTTATACGACAGTATCTTAATAAGGGGAGTAAATTATGGCATTAGAATATACAACATGGAATCCAGAAGATAAACATGCAGATATAAATTTGTCTAATGGTAATTTAACTGCCACTTCCGTTTCTAATTCTTCAAGAGGAGTCAGGAGTGTTTTTGGTGTTAGTGAAGGTAAATGGTATTGGGAAATCACACCTGGTACATTAGATCCTAATTGGTCTGGTCTTGGAGTTGGTAATTCCTCTGCTATTTTAGCAGGACGAGTTGGTGGGGATGCTAATGGTTACGCTTATGTACCAGACGGAAAAAAGAGATATAGTGGTATTGCCGTTGCTTATGGTAATTCGTATGTAAATGGTGATGTAATTGGTGTTGCTTTAGATATGAATGCCGGTAAAATTTGGTGGTCTAAAAACGGTGTTTGGCAAGCAAGTGGTGATCCTGCTGCTGGAACTAACGAAGCATATAGTGGTATCAGTGGCACATTTTATGCTATGGTGAGTATGGATGGTTCTGGTCATTCGTTCATTGCTAATTTTGGCGCTTCTGCTCTTTCGTATTCTGTCCCAAACGGTTTCAACCCCGGTCTTTATAGTGGTACCCTAATAACATTTACATTTACCAACCCAATTCCAGCACATTTATCAACAACATACGGAACAACAGAACAACTACAACTTACAACAACAATAAACGGTGAAGAGGAAAGTTATACTTACGATGCAACGTTTTATAATGGTTCTGATGTACAAATAGGATCGACTATATCAGGAGTTAATAGTGGTACTTCTGCTACAAGTAATGCTTATCTTTCAACACCGAGTGGAATCGATTATAGTTGGTATGTGATTGCTACTTCAGATGGAAGTGAGGATACTAGTTCAACTTATACATTTTCTAATAGGTTTTTATATGAAGGTTATGTAACAGAAAATGGTGATCCTGTTAGTAGAATAGTCAGATTATATTATAGAGATACTGGAGAATTAATTGATTCTACAACTTCTAGTGGTGGTAATGGTTATTATAGTTTGGACACAACAGCTAATGACGAACACTTTATAATAGCGTTTGATGATGAAGCAGGAGAAGATTATAATTCTTTAATACTCGATAGGTTATTGCCAAATGAGGAATAGTTATGCCAAATAATTTCAATTTTACTGAGTCTGGGTATACCCCAGACAGTTATGATTTTAACTTTAGTCCTGGATATTTCATGTATAATATCTTGTCTGGAGTAGGTGATAATTTTGTTGCTATATGGGCAGATCCCGCTGCTAATCTGGATACTGCAAAAGTATATGTAGGATCAAGCATTTCATTTTTTGTAATTGACTTGGAAAAGAAAGCTCTATATGATACTTATACTCTCAGTAAAA
>JAGLZA010000455.1 GCA_023131835.1 Caldifarciminota bacterium | reverse complement strand
GCTGTAGATGCTATTTTTAAGCAGGGTCTCTATAAACAGAGGAAGGCAAAGCTTGCCTTTTTATACCTTTAGCATCTAGAATAAGCGTAATGGTAAAACCAAAAGGGAAAGCAAGATTAGAAGTTAGAGTATGGCTGGGCAAGTAGTTATGAGTGTGATAGATAGCGAAAACATCCAGCAAGCGCTTAAAAGCTTGAAAACATCTTTACAACAAGCTGATAGAAGTTTTGATGATTCTTTACTTTATGATGATGAATGGGCAGATCCCGGTTGGGTTATCGAAAGATGTTTCATGAAGCTACTTGCTATCGTGGAATCTATAGGGCTATCTAAACTACATGATATGATTCTCGCCGAATACATAAAAGCGAAAGAAACTAAGAATGGGTTCCTAGTTGCTAACACTACTCCAGAGGGAGAACCTTTTTCTAGTGTCGTGTCAAGGTTACGCGACTATTTGAGCGCAATCCAACAGTTTTATCCTGATGATGAGCCAACAAAAATCACTAAAGATTTACTTCAAATAATCCGTGATATTCATTATACGATTACTGACAAGGAATTATTCTCTCAAGTTCCTCGAGATGAAAGAGACGTTCACATTCGTATTGAGGGAATATTGAAGTGTGTGTTTCCCGATTTGAAGCATAAACCGGCTTTAACTAAGCAAATAAAGAATTTTGAACCAGATACTGGAATACCGTCTATTGAAACGCTTATTGAATATAAATATCTTTCAAAACGAAAGGATATACCAATAATTGCTGATCAGATACTTGCCGATACTCGTGGTTATGTTTCGAAAGAATGGAAATTTTTTCTCTATGTAATATACGAGACAAACAGGTTTAAACCAGAGAAGGATTGGATTGAATTATTAAGGCAATCTGGAGTGCCTGAAAATACTACAGTGGTTGTGCTTAGTGGTGAGCCTTCTGTAAGAAAGAAAAGGATTACCAAGGGTTCAGCGATTTAGCTTACATTAATCGTGACTTATGTTAGCACATTAGCGCTGCTAATCCGTTAATATTCTGACTTAAAGGAAATGCCTGGCTATTTCTATTAACCCTATTAACCTTTTATTACATATGGTGCTACCATCATGATTACAATGCATGCTTTGCTTGAAAGGTAACAAAATGACGGTTTGTTCAGGACAACTTCGGTCTTTGAATACATTGAGTATATGGAGAAGCAAGCTAGCTCTCACACCACTTGAGTAGATGAATTGCCAGGAGACTTCTTTAACCACTCAAAGAACGCATCTTTGGAGAATTGTCTTGTACCCTGTTCATCTATAATAGCAACGTCATGGTCAGCTAGGAATGCAGCCAGCATTTCTCCATCCATAGCAACAATTCCGCTTTTCTTGACAAGTTGCCACCCATCTATGCTTATTCTACCGGTAGTGAAGAAAAGCATGAATACAGGGTCAGCCACCCTTATTCGCAGGTCTGGGTACTTATCAGAATCTAGATCAGCAAAGGCGCGCACAGATGCTAGCCTCACGGAACCTACTAGCTCCCTTAAATCTGGCGTAGCTACTTTGACAGTCCTGTAGTGTTTCGCTTGCCCTACGAGCCATATTTCTAGGAAGGACTCAAAAGGCCTAAATCTGAATGCAGAGGAAGGTCCAATCAAGTCTGCAACTGATAGTCTACCATAGAAATCTATACCTTCGTCTCTAGTTTCCTTTGTTAGCCTAACATCTCTCGCACCTATTAGTTTCAATACCTCTCTACAGAGCAATTCGAATTCACGGGGAGAAAGCTCCCGCAACGTCTCGTAATAGTCTTTCCATCTTAAGCGCCTTTTCTTCTGCTCCACTATCTCATTGGAGTCGGAACCTTCTATGAAGCAGGCACCCTGTATCATGTAACTCGAGGAGGAATTGAATGCTATTTGCGGTTGTGTGCCTCTTTCTTCTGTTATCCTAATGTAGCTAAGCAACCTCGATCTTACTGTTGATTCCCATTCTGAAGTTTTCTCGAAGGGGTCCAAGTCAGGGAAACGATTCAATATGATTTGCTCGATGACTCGAGTCAGTTTGAGAGGTCTAGAATCGAGTGCTAGCTCCTCCCATATTGTGTCCGCAATTAGAGCCGGTCCGGGTTTCATAGCCATCTCTTTCAGGT
>JAGLZA010000454.1 GCA_023131835.1 Caldifarciminota bacterium | reverse complement strand
ATCAGGAGCTTTTCCTTTCACACGAATCCAAATAATTTCTGTTTCGGCTAAATAGGGAGCGTATGTATTTTTATATCGTATTTGTATTGGAGAAAGGGCCGGTATTTCCCCCTTAACGATCTTACCATTAATGAGCCGGCCATGACGGACAGTCCCTTCTGGATAGTTTAGTTGACGGGGTTTTATCTCGACTTCAAACTTTGCATTACTTTCAATCGCCTCAACTGTAATATAATGCTCCGCTTCCGGATCATCCGATTGTATGTTCCTGGTGAGGCTTGGTCCACTGATCACATACCATGTATTTGGGAACTGAATTTCTATAGTATCACCTTTATTCAGAGTATCCGTAGTTCGTACGATAATCTCTAAACCGCACGTTTCACGCACTTGAAAGGAATTCTGCTTTATCTCTGCAACGATGCTCAATCAGAGTATTCCTATGTTATATTAAGGGGTAATTATGTTAAATTCCATATCGATTAAATTCATCATATGTATATTACTGCCATTCAGGATATATACCAATTGAAGCATTATCAATGGAATAACCGGCAATAAAACCACCCCATCATTTTCAGAGTTCATTACGCATTTCTCTTGCCTTTATAATATATTTATCCTTTTCAGAATGCTATACACCCTTCATTTTACTACTTAGGGTGTTACGTAATAACTCCACTTTATTTTTTTTAGGCAGAAAATAAATCCAGGCTAACCAAAAGGCACCAATCATAATAATACATCCTCCTAACAATTCTCTATTGGTAGGAAATTTACTAAGTATAAAATATGCCAAAGGTAAAACGAATATAGGTTGTGAGATATTAATTATTGTAGAGTAAGATAAAAACCAATATCGATATGATCGATACATTAAAAGCCAGCTCACACAAGGTCCCAAAAATGCACCTAATAAAGCAACTAAATAAAAAGAAGTTCCAACACTGAAATCTGTTTTACCGGAAACAAAATTCCATAGAGCAATTGGTACGATACTAATACTAACTCTATAAAACACAATAATATTCGGATGAATTCTACTAACTACCATTTTTGCATTTAATTGTTGCACAGCCGACATGCATGAAGCTAAGATCACCAAAATCACTCCAGTACCTACTATTTGCCACCTCCCTAATGCACTAAAGCAACCTCCTAAAATCATTATTGCAATCGGAGGTAATTCCTTAATCGATAGTCTTTCACCTAAAAAGAAAAAACTTAATACAATAATAAGCACTGGTCGAAACCGCCCTAAAAATGCTGTAAAAGAGGGATCCAATCGGGCAAGAGCTGACCAACCTAAGAGCATTCCAATTCCAGTAGTCAGCCCTATCAACACAACTTTCTTAACAGCATGATGGGGTAACCTTAATTGTTTTATTCTTCCTGTTAATAAGACGATTATAAAAGAATACAAGGTTGCAGCAGAGACCCAAATCAAGCTAAATGTCTCAGGATTAAATCCGGTTAATGCATATTTTGCAGTAACAAAATTTGTAGATAAAAAAGCAGTAGCTAATAGAGAATATATGAACCCCTTGAATGGATTATATTGAAAATTGATACCCGAATTTATTGGACTATCTTTATTCACGATTTTAGAATTCATATCAAATAAACAAATTTAGTATAGGGATTTGGATTAAATTTACTTTGTCAGTAATCATATTTTTTATGTCAAATATTTTGAAGATATTTCCGTAACTCTCTGCATATAAGTCGTTTAAAGAAAAA
>JAGLZA010000453.1 GCA_023131835.1 Caldifarciminota bacterium | reverse complement strand
GTTCTCAAAGCTTGTGTTTACTTCTGGTAGTTGTTTCATGATTATATCCTCACTTTTAGTTTTGGTTAAATTTAATATTGTTATCCGTATAATTAAGATAAAAAGAAGGCTACTCCCATCAAAATAAACGAAACCCCGGCAATTTTCGCCAATGTATTTCTATTCACTTTATCAGAAATAAATTTACCCAAATAGATTGATATTATAGAAAGCAAACTCAACGCCAACATAACTCCTATCAAAACCATTAAGTCATTGTATTTGGTTGCAAATAGTCCGGTGGCAATTTGCGTCTTATCTCCCCATTCTGAAACGAAAATCAGGATAAATCCGGAATAGAGCTGGTTTTTGAAATGATATTTGCTTTTGGCGTCTTCCCTTTTGTTTCCAGAGATTAACGTTAAGAGTCCAAAGAGTATGAAAAGGATACCTGAGAGTATTTTTACTGAATTATCAGGTGCGATACCTGCAACCCAGTCTCCTGCTACAATTGCAGTTCCATCTACTATCAAAAACGCCAACATCGCACCCAGAAATAGATGCAGGTGTTTTTCGGTTTTTGAAGCTGAAAGCAGGAGAGTTAGCTGGGTTTTGTCGCCTAATTCTGCTAAACCCACTACAACCAAAGGAATCAATATATCTGCTATCATTTTATTTTTGTACCTCCTAAAAAGAAAAGGTGTTATCAGACCCCAACCAACAACACCCTCAAAATCGTTCCTACCACGAGAACCGTCCCGAGCATGATCCCGACCGACATCATCATGTCACGAAGACCGAGTTCCCGAAGCATCACAACAAACGTGGTGTAACACGGAAAGTAGATCACCAGAATGACAGATGCGATCACAAGCTGCATACCACCCATGATTCCTCCGGTCACAAGCGGGATCAGTGTCCCGACAGCGAGGTCCTTCCTCAGGAATCCAACGATCAACGCCAGAACAGCCTCCTTCGGAAGCCCGAATAGACCAACGATCACAGGCGAAGCCACATCTCCGATGAGGTCAAGTATGCCCCAGTAATACAGGACATTTATGAGCAGAATGCCAAGCATCAGCCACGGAATCGCCTCAGTCAGAAACATCCGAATCCTCATCCACAACTTCTTGAGTACTGCGCTGATCCGCGGTCTTCTGTACGGAGGAATCTCTAAAAGCATCTCCCCTTCACTCTCCTCTCCCTTGATGAATCTGTTCATCAAGAGACCACCAATAATATAAATTAAGATCAATACAAGGAAGACGATTAAGATATGATTCTCAAAGCCCTCGATTTCTCCTGCCATAATCTCTGTTCCTTCCATCGCCATATCCAGACCAAAGAAGAGTGCGAACAGCATCGCAAGCTGCGCTGCACACGGAACTGCAATTGCCATCAGCGTCATCGAAATGAACCGCTGTTTCCGCGTCTCCATGACCCGTGTCCCGAACGCGCCGATCACGTTGCATCCGAGACCAAGGAATGTCGGGACGATCGCATAGCCGTGCAACCCGATTTTGTGGAAGATCGAATCGACAAGAACAGCTAGTCTTGGCAGGTATCCGGAATCCTCTAGAAGCCCCAGCACCAGATAGAATCCGATGAGAATCCCAAGCACCGCAAGCGGCACACCAACAGCCATCGTCAGAAGTCCCATCGACTGGAAGAGCACCATCGTGGTAAGTTCGCCGCCTTCGACCTGTCCGATGAGGATATCGTGGAGGAACCCTTCACCTCCCAACGATGAACTCACAGCCTGCACAAACGGTACGTAATACGTATCAAAGAACGGCATCACTGCGAGCATGAACGATGACATGGAGACCGCCATTATGGTTATTGCTGATAGAAGCAGAACAAGGATTGCGATGGGAATACCAGTGAGCGGCTTAATCGTGGCGTCATGGAGTCTTCCGTTCCCCTGTTTCGGCTGCCCCGTCCGAATCGTCTGGACATCGCTTGCGATCGCTTCGGGACTCTCCTCTATCAGTTCGTATGGGCTTCCGGCGTCTGTTACGCGCTCTGTTAGTTCTCTGATCCCTTCCCCACTCATACCCGACGTTCTGATCACTGGAACGCCAAGCATACCCTCCAGTCTTTCGACATCGATCCGAATGCCCCGCTTCTCCACCT
>JAGLZA010000452.1 GCA_023131835.1 Caldifarciminota bacterium | reverse complement strand
TAACCTGCACCCCGGAAACAATCCGTGAGAATCCTCTGTGCATAAAGTAATTGGATTTTGTTACGGTAACCCACATTGTATCCCCAAGTATCATTGGATGGGGATCGAAAGTAATCGTTCCGGTTCCATCAGTCCATCCGCGCAACCACACAGAATCCTCAATAGAACACCATATAGCAACCCTTGCTGAATCAACCGGATTGCTTGATGATTTCTCTACAACGGTTACCGTGAAGGGTTGTCCTCCTATCGGTATTACAGGTAGATAGGTTACATTCAAACTCTCGGGAACCTCTGAATTAAGCGTTATAAAAGGATCACCATGCATATGGAATAGATTAAAGGTTAGATCTTTCTTATCAGGGTTGTATGGCCAGTTGGACGATTCAAGATAGTATTTACCAGAACAACTGGCAAAACCAGGACGGAGATGCTCATATCCCCACATAGTGCTCTCGGGATAGGCCGGATCAAAGTTATGCCATAGATTATCATATAGCCCGAATATATAGGTATCATTTACAAAGGAATAGGAAACCTGGGACGCTGCGATAACTCCTAATGCTCCACCACTCATTCGATGAAATCTCTCGGTAAAAACCTCTGTTCCGTAATCATACCTGCCTGTAAGACAGTTTATTGAAAATACAAATGGGAGCATATCATTGGAAAGGCCAGCCAGGTCTGGAATGGTATAATCTGGTTCTCCCCAACCATCCTCACCACCATGGTCACGGTGCTGAACGATAAATGTCCCGTTATCTATTGCATTATTGATTCCGGAGGCAGAACCCGAATCCCAGGGTATTCCCGGAGGTATAGTATCTGATATGTAACCCAGCCCTGATTCACCAAAGTAGTCAACAACCATATATGTATTGCTATTGCTCGACCATGGATCACCAGGTGATGGACTCCCTGAATATATATTATACTGTCTCTGTGGATTTTTGCCCAATTCATTCAACCAGAAACCTCGCACTATCTCAGAACATAACTGAAACCATCTCGTAGTCTGAAAACCACAGGCTACCAGAGGTTCGTCATAGAAGTTGAAAGATGTAGGAGGATTACGTTCAAAATCAAGGAACTTGGTTATCATTGTGTCAAGGTTGAAAGCATCCTGGGCTGTTATTCTTGCAAAGCATATCTCTGGCAATGAATCAATCCCATCAACATCAGCATAGATATTGTCAGATACATAGGTTCCGGAATATGGATGCGGCATACTCAGAGAAGTAATACCAAAAGCCTTACCAGAACCCTGATAGTCTGAGAGTAATAAGACTGCAACAGGAGGAACTGTCCAGTTGTTATAAGCAGTATCCACAAATGTCTCGATAGCATTAACAGTATTACCACCAATCTCTGATAATTTCACTACCCCGGTTTTTATACCCCGTAAAGTCCTCCAATTCTTTATCGTATCAGCCCAGGCAATGAAGTCCGGATCATCGGGAATTATGATTACATATTCATATCCATCTCCTCTGTATCTCGAAGGATCATTGAAATCAATTTCTGGAAGTGAAGAATAGTTGATAAGGTTGGAATGGAGAACAGGTTCCCAGAAACGACTCCTCAAGCGCTCTTCACCAAAATGAAGATTGCCACCATTCCATGTTACTCGAACCTTGATATCCCGATAAACAATCAACTCCTCTGTTACAGGATTATATTGAAAAGGTGTAATCCCAAGGATAACAGCATCCACTCCCCTCATACTCCTTTTCTCTGATAGCCTTACAGGTTCTCCGGGGTAATATTCATCTGCATTGTATATCAAAGGGTTCTTTTTGTATATTATATGGCTACCTTCAACCTCAAAGGGAATGTTTGGTGCAGGGGCAATCTTTATACCCTTATAAACCTCTTCCCTGGAGGATACTATCTCCAATTCTGGAGTGGCTCCTTCAGGTATAGCAATCCATCTACCTATTCCCGGAAGGTTTGGGGCTCCTTCATCATTCGGTAGAATAACGCCAGGAATACTCACCTGGGTCATTTCCTTGTTGTCAATAAGTATTTCATCAAAACGCAAATTAGAGATAGAGAAATTAACCACTACCTCATTTGGACTCTGAGAGAGCAATCTGACGCCATCCGGACCCCATGAATCCTCAAACTCAATTACTTCTCCAAAAAGACCAAGAGAAAACACTATTATTCCGAGAGACAATACAACTAAAAACCTATGCACATTACCTCCTATTTTATTATGTAGGGGCGTATTGTATACGCCCCTACAGGAAATTAATGTAGGGGTCAGGTTCCCGGACCCTCTGGGCGGGAGACCTCGCCCCTACAGTTATCGTATCAATACCGCCTTTTGTGTGAATTGATTACCGTTTGCGTTCATCCTGATGAAGTATAAACCGGCTGGAGAATTACTCATATTTATCCTCATTTGATACCAGCCAGCTTCCTTTTCCTCGGATATATGCTTTATCTCCCTTCCTGTGCAGTCATAGACCTTAAAGGCTATGGTTGAGGGTTCTGGTAGAGAATACTCAAGCTTAAAATCATTATCCGTTGTTATCCCTAGTGCAGTCATTGAATAAACCTCAGGGAGATCATTTTCTTCTTCTACACCAGAACCATCAACAACTATAGCAAAACTCTCTATTGGCTTATAATTGGCTTTAGTTGCAGTTACCCACATTGTATCATCAACAATGTTGGGGTCAGGATAGAGTGTTACCTGGCCTGAGGCATTGGTCCATCCCCTTACCCACATCGATGTTTCATACTTACACCACAAACATACCCTTGCAGAATTTATTGGACTGCCTGATGCACTATCTGTAACAGTTACTGTAAATGAACCTGTTCCTGTTGCTTTTTCAGAAGGGTGACTCACTGCTAATCTTTCTATCGAATATGCAGTAGTATATAACGGTAGTTCGGGGTCACCAAGCATATTTAAAACCTGTCTCGACCATACTGAAAGTGAATCAGTATGCCCGGATATATAAGTTGAGGTTACATAATTCTTTGAATGTAACCAGGCTTCCTGGAAGTGTCTGTCACTTCCCCAGAGCCATTGATAACGGTAGAAATCCGTGCATAACCCGGATGACCTTGATTCGTTCTCATCATCCCATACTCCACTCCTGCTTCCAAGTCCATAATGGGTGTTACCCTGCAGGGCAACCACACCGCCATTGGGATTGTTTATATATGCCTCACAATAACAATCCGCTGTATGGTCCATCTTGTTCGTTAAGCAACATATCTGGGATAGTATCGGGGTGTTGGGAAAGTTGGTAAAGCCGGATACATCACTTGCTGCATTCCCGGTCCATGAGGTCTCTGACCCATGTCCTATGA
>JAGLZA010000451.1 GCA_023131835.1 Caldifarciminota bacterium | reverse complement strand
ATAAACCCGCATCCTTTATCTTACGCAGTTTCGCTATCTCAAAGCTCTTGATGAATTCAGGTAGTTTCTTTAACGTTGTAAGGAATTCTATCAGTTTCCCCTTGTCTTTGACTTGCAGTGAGCGCGTTGTCCTTAGTGTCGCCGTGCCAGCAGGACATTTAAACGTCTTATCTTTGGTACTCCAATTATTTATGAGTTCCCCTCTTAAGTCTGCCTGTTGCTGTTTTGCCTCTTCAATGATTTTTCGATAGCCTATGACTGCCGAGTCTATTTTCTTGTCTAATATCCCCCGTGCCATAGTGAGCGCGTCTAATTTTTCGTCTGCATTCATTAAACGAGTCGTAGCCTCCACCACTTTTGCATATCGCCCATATTCAATCAATACCTGTTCCATCCAGTTTTCGTTCCCGTTCATGTTTCCTACTCCTCAACCCCCTTTTTGTCTGCAATTTCTCTGCAACCTTTGCAATCCGAGTCCCTCTTAAACTCTTCTACGAATCCTTCACGTCCACACTCAACGCAAGTGAAAAAAATCTCAAGCATACCACTGCGCACCATAACCACTTGGTACTCGCTGTTGGTTAGAAATACATACCCACTATTCACGTTGAACATCACTCGTACTTCATCTTCGTAGAAGTCCTCTGGGAGCCCATAGTTTACCCACATGTCCAATAACTCGATAGTCTCCTTTATCTCCCTATATCCAAAATCCGCTAAATCCGTAGTTGTGATTTGATTTGGCTCCATTTTATCCCGTTTCCTCCTGTTCGCCATCATACCAACAATCTATCGCCTCTCTTACTAATTCCGCAATTGATGATATTCGCCCCGTATCCCTTTCTCTATTCCCACGTACGGATATTACTTGCTCCAACGTATGCCCGGAGAGTTTTACCGTTACTTCTTCTCCCCCTCGCCCTTTTTTACTTTCCTTTTTTTCGTCCATGTTTTTTACCCCTAATAGTATATTAATAAAAGAGTATATATAACCCACCGGACTTAAGGTACGGACTAAAGCTCAAATACGCCTTTTCTATAAAGTGGAAACATAAGCATAATATAGACTATATTCGTTAGACACCAAGATATAAAATAACTGTAACCTAAATGCAAAAATAACCACAGAACAGTTCCGTAAGTAGGCAGCCACATCAAAGCTGCAAACTTTAGGAACTGTCTTGTTACAGGTTTCATTTTATCTTTGTTTAGACAACGTGCTAAAAAACCATTCGAAAGCTTTTGTATTTGCCACCCCCAAATTGAGTGTATAAGGTTGGTGAACAGCAACAGGGATAAACATACCAATTACAGGATAAGTGTACCTCATGTGATGTAAAACACACCCTTCAAACCAGTTATTATAAATATAATCAAAATGTTTTATTGCATGTTTCAAAAAATACGCTTTACCCTTTGGCGAATGCCTCCACGTCCATCTTGCTAATAGACGACCCCCCACCCAGTTTGGATTGTTATCACCAACGTATTTTCCCGCCTTCGCTTTGGACATTTTATCTTTTGCCTCTTTGGAATGGTGCCTACCCAGATTTGTGGTGTCCCCTTTCTTAAAAGGTCTTCCAATTTCTCCCCCCGCTTCTATTATAGCTTTTCTTGTTTTAGACATTTTGTCTTTGGTTTCCTGAGTATGCTCCCTACCTAAATTGACTGTGTGCCCTTTCACAAACTGACCCTTTTTACCTTTCATTTTTTAAAATTTGCCATTTTCCCATTCTCTTGTGCTCTAGTTCCAACAAAGCCATGTGGGAATAGTTAGCGATGTCCATAAGTGAGTCTTTTATATTTTCGTCTGTGACTGTGATGGTCCTACCGTTTTCTGAAAGATGCAATACCCTGTGCGTCTTATCAAGTATTCGTACCATTAGACCAACAATGCCCGTTTCTTTTATAGGGTGTTCACCATAGTCTTTTCGTTTTCTTTCATATAAAGCTAACTCGTCTGCTAAAAAAAGGCGGAACATGTCCACATCCCTTTTG
>JAGLZA010000450.1 GCA_023131835.1 Caldifarciminota bacterium | reverse complement strand
TGCCATGCGTTCCCGCCGCAGGTGTATACGTGTATGGGTTACTGGTAGCACCCGCGGGAATTCCATCTCCTGTCCAGCCCACGCTGTTTATGTCATAGCCAGAAACGGAAGATATTGTAGCTTCAAGTGTAACGGATCGTGTGGTCATTGGATTGCTTTCGTCACCCGGAGGACCGCTTACAGTAATATCTTCAATTTGCGGCAGGTTTGTTTCTGTTGATATTTGCTCGTCGAATACATCGCCCCATGTCCATGATGATTCACAAGGGTCGTTTGGGTCGTGGTTCCAACCAAGATTTACTCGCATCCATGTAATAGCCTCGGCACCAGCCGGAATCGTCACAATATCGCTGGTTGTCATTGTTCCGTAGTAATTCAGGTCATGGTATCCGGTTAATGCAACATCTATGACTTTCTCGTGGTTCTCAAAGACATTATCGCCATCCCAGTCAACCCAGGCATTGACATATTCAGGACTGTCATCATATTCCGGACATGGATTCCCATAGGTGCATCCCGTAGGATTGGCAATGAATATATCCACTGTGATTATCATCGTGCCGCTGGGATTTTTGGCGTAGTTGACGCTGGATATATATTCATACAATAGGCTTCCACCATTTGAGATACAGTATCCTGGTGCTAAAGGAGTTCTTATTAACACTTCGCTATCTGGGGATACGAATCTTTCCTGATCGTCGTGAACGCTCCCGAAGCTGACGTCAGTGGTCTCGATCACTGTGACGCTGTCATCCACATCGTAACTCTCTTCAAAATAGACCGATTCAGCACCAGGGTCTGCTTCAGAGCTGATTGTCACCGCCTGTACATCTGTGGACATAACTGGCATCGTCATCAAAATAGACAATACTATCATCGCTACCATTACTACTGCAATTTGTTTTTTCATTTTTTTTTCTTTTTCACCTCCTAAATTTTTTTATTTTTTGCCGAAGTAATTCTTTCTCGGCACAGCAGCTATCAAAATTTATACTGCGTTATTTTGGTTAT
>JAGLZA010000045.1 GCA_023131835.1 Caldifarciminota bacterium | reverse complement strand
TGGAGCGAAGCGACTATCTCTGTGCTCTTTGTATCTCTGTGGCTAACTTTTTTTTGCAGCGATTGCAACCTGTCCCACGCTTATACCACCATCATTGGGTGGGATCGATTGATGCTTAAAAACCTTGAATCCTTCTCCCTGTAATCTCCGTAAGGATTCATTGAGGAGGAATTGGTTTTGGAATACCCCGCCACTTATTGCCACCTCATTCAATCCTGTTTCTTCCCTTATTATTATAGAGAGTTTTACTATCATCTCTACTAAACCCTTATGGAACCTACTGGATATTTGTGGTATGTCAACCGATTTCAGGAGATCATCCACTATTGAACGTATAACAGAGGCAGGGTCTATTATATATATTTCTTCCTCTTTTTTAATATCAAAATTATATAAACCTTCCTTATTTTCATTCATAATCATTTCCAGTTCAATTGCAGCCTGGCCAAAATATGTTATCTCGTCCCTTACGCCTATAAGAGAAGAAACAGCATCAAAGAGTCTCCCTATGCTTGAGGTCTTTGGGGTATTTATTCCTCTATCGATCATTTTCCTTAGCATTTTCCATTTATTCTTATCCAATCTATGGATAAATTCGATGTCAAGACCAAGAAAATCTTTACCAATTATCTCATACAAATAGGTGGCTGCCATTCTCCAGGGCTCTTTTATTGCTTTCTCTCCCCCTGGTAGGGAAAAATATTTGAGGTGTGCTTTTCTTTTATAATCTTTTAGATCTGCTATCAGAAATTCCCCACCCCATATTGCACCATCTTCCCCATAACCAGTTCCATCCCAGGCTATCCCTATTACCTCTCTATCTATACCATTATCCACAAGACAGGACGCTATATGTGCATGATGATGTTGAATCCCTATAAGGGGATTATCGTTTCCCTCTGCCCGCTTCTTTCCAAAATTCGTGGAAAAATAACCAGGATGCTTATCCACAGCAATAATCTCAGGATGGATATCGAATAGATTGATAAAATGTTCTATGCTACTCTCATAGGTCTTTATAGATCTTGGACTTTCAAGGTCTCCGATATGGTGTGATATAAATATCTCATCCCCTCGCCCTAAGGAAAATGTATTCCTTAGATGGGCACCACAACCAAGTATGTTCTTCTCAAAATGGACGGGACTCCTTATCGGTTCAGGGACAAAACCCCTGGAACGACGTATCATTAAGGGTTGATTGTCATCAAGGGATACCCTGACTACAGAATCATCCGCCAGGATATTTATGTCCCTGTTATGGAGTAAGAAATAATCTGCTATATCTCCAAGGGAGTGTAGAGCCTCATCGTTTTTGAAGATGATAGATTCCCCTCTTCTATTTCCCGATGTCATTACGAGGACATCCATTCCTTCGGAAGATTTAAAGAGAAGAATATGTAGAGGTGTATAGGGTAGCATAAAGCCTATATAGTTGTTGTTAGGTGCTATCTCACCGGGCAGGGAACATCCCTTTTTCCTTTGCAGGAGAATTATAGGAGCCCCCGGGCTTTTCAATAGTTCTTCTTCCCTTTCTGAGAGAAGGACATATCTTTTGATCTCATCTACATCCTTTGCCATAAGTGCGAAAGGCTTATAAGGACGTTTCTTTCTCTCTCTAAGTAGTATTATGGCTTCTTTGTTTGTGGCGTCACAGGCAAGATGAAATCCTCCAAGACCCTTTATTGCTATAATCTTTCCTTTTTTTAACAATCTTGTTGTTTCTTTTATCGGATCCCCATCAACCATACTTCCCTTGCGATTTACCAATTTCACTTCTGGCCCACACTTCTCGCAGGCATTTGGCTGGGCATGAAAACGTCTATCATAGGTATCAACATATTCGGATTGGCATTCTTCACACATTAAGAATTTCTTCATAGTGGTATTCTTTCTATCGTAGGGGAGTTCTTCAATAATGGTGAATCGTGGTCCGCAGTTAGTGCAATTTATGAAGGGATACTGGTATCGGCGGTCTTTTGTATCGAGTAATTCTCTTTTGCAATCATCGCAGATTGCGATATCAGGGGAGATTAGCGTTCTTTTCTCTCCTTTTACAGAACTCTGTTTAATCACAAAATCCCTGTATCCCTTCAGGGGTAATGTCTTGCTATTAATCTTTCTGATTCGGGCAAATGGTGGTGCTTTTTCTCTTATATCCTTAATCAGGTGCTCTATAATAGTTTGTTCGCCCTCAACCTCAATAATCACCCCTTCTGGTTTATTCAGAACAAATCCCTTTATGTTATGACTTTTAGCCAATTTATGTATAAAAGGACGAAAGCCCACCCCTTGAACAATACCCTCGATTTCTATGCGTTTCCGTTTCTTTATCATCTATCTATCTCTAAGTCTTTAATATAAGATTTGAGTTTTTTTAAGATTTCTTGAACAATTGAAAAGAAGCGTTCCCCCAATTTAAGGGTTAATTCTTCTCCAAAGGAATTACCATCACTTATTTCTACAGCGTATATATCTATTATTTTTGGCATCTGGTATTCCATTTTTCCTATCTCTATTGCAGTCTTGAGGTCTACTCCATGTGAGGTGCGAAGAGGATAAGATGGAAGGTCTTCTAATTTGAATTGGTGAATTTCTCCCACAGAACCATTCTCTGTTTTTATAGCATCTATCAATATTAATCTATCGTAGCCATCAATTAGTTTAAGTAGATCAAAGGGTTCAATATTACCGCCTTTAATCTCAACCCTGGCGGATTGTAAGTCCTTATCTTTTTGGAGTTCAACTGCAATTCTTATTCCTACACCATCATCTTTTCTTAATAGGTTTCCAATACCGAATATCAGTATTCGCATAGTCCAAAATACCCTCTCATTTCCTATTGTCAAGGGAGGTATGTGCTTCCACACTACCATTTTTTAGCCACGGTTCCTGCACGGCTTTATATTGCGTCGAGAGTCGTGAGTCAAGAGTCACCAGTCGTAAGTTCCCCACCATCCCATTTTTAGCCACGGTTACTGCACGGTTTTAAGAAAGGTATTTTTTAATTCCCCTCTTCTGTAGGGGCTTGATTTATCAAGCCCGAAACCTATAAAGTGGAGAGTAGAGGCAATTCATGAATTAGGAC
>JAGLZA010000449.1 GCA_023131835.1 Caldifarciminota bacterium | reverse complement strand
CAAGAGGCACTTTTGCCGAATATCTTGAAATAGATAGGTCTGAAATAGACGACTATCTGGACGCGGCAGGATTTGTGGAAGGCAACTATGCGAAAATCGCTGCTGCTTGACTATGATATCAAGGTTATACTTATAAATTTTTTTGACGTAGATGATCCAGATAAAAATGGTCTAAAGCAGCAATTAAGGTGCCAGATCTTGCTTTTTCAGCAAAAGGGTGGGAGAAAAGGTATATTCATTTTTGTGCACGTTCTGCACGATTGTCCCGGTTGACTGTTCTGCTGACACCGGTAACATGAAAAAATGTTTGGAGGGGTAAAATGGCAGAAGATAATTTAACCGCCATAGACATATTTTCTGGAGGAGGTGGCCTTTCTGAGGGATTTTACAGGGCTGGCTTTAATATCATAAGTCATATTGAGCGGGACAGAAATGCAGTGGAAACACTAAAAACAAGGGTAATGTTTTTCCATTTAAAAAAAGCTGGCCTGCTGAATGAATATTATGGTTATCTTTATGGGCAGATCTCCAGAGATGATTTGATTGCCAGACACAATCTGGCAAATCTTATTAATAGTAATGTCATTCATAATGAAATATCAGATCAAAATGTTGATAATATTGTTCAACGAATAAAGCTCACCATGAAAATTAAAGGGATAAAAAAAATTGACGTTTTGATGGGCGGCCCCCCCTGTCAGGCATATTCCCTTGTAGGTCGTGCAAGAGATCCTTATAACATGGAACGTGATAGAAGAAATTATCTTTATAAACATTATGTAGAGTTTCTTAAGAAAATAAATCCTGAAATATTTATATTTGAAAATGTTCCCGGAGTCCTTTCAGCAGGTAATGGTAAACTCTTTGATGATATTCAGAGATATATGAATGATGCTGGATACGAAATAAATTATCGAATATTAAACAGCGCTGATTTTGCGGTACTTCAAAACCGAAAGCGGGTTATCCTGATCGGATGGAAAAAAGGAAACAACTTTAAATATCCCACCTTCGAGAGAATGAAACATAGTTACAGGGTTAAGGATATTCTGGATGATATGCCCGTTTTGAAAGCTGGAGAGGGAAAGGAGGATGCGCAGGACTATAAAACAAATGATTTTAATGGCTATTTGAGGAAAAGTGAAATCAGAACAGATTATGATAGAGTCATTAACCATGTCGCTAGGCCACACAGGAAGGAAGATTTAAGAATTTATAAATATGCGATCAATAAATATCTAAATGGAGAAAGACTCAAATATACTGATCTTCCTCAAAGGTTGCAATTCCATAAAAATAAAAAAAGCTTTCTTGATAGATTCAAGGTTATTGATCGAAATGCTCCAGCTTCCCATACTGTTGTGGCTCATATTGCAAAAGATGGGCATTATTATATTCATCCAGATATTAATCAGCTTCGATCCCTTACTGTAAGAGAAGTTGCTAGGCTGCAGTCTTTTCCGGACAATTATAAATTTGAGGGTCCCAGGACAGCGCAATTTGTTCAGGTTGGGAATGCTGTACCGCCTCTTATGGCTGAGGCAATTGGGCAAAAGGTAAAGGAGATCCTGGAATGAAGGGTAGTTATAAATTCAGGCCATCAGCAAGACTGATCCGAACCATTGGTGATGATATTATCAAAGATGTATACGCTGCGGTAATTGAATTGATAAAAAATGCATACGATGCCGATGCAAACAATGTGGAATTGAGATTTATCGATCTGGCAAGCCCAGAAAAAGCAAGAATAATAATTAAAGATGATGGTCATGGAATGAATTACGAAACTGTAGTTAATAAATGGATGGTTCCTGCAACAGGTGATAAAGTATCCAGAAGAAAGAGTCCTGGTGGGCGATATATGCAGGGTAGAAAAGGTATAGGAAGGTTTGCTACTTCCATACTCGGAAATACACTTCTCATGGAAACAACAGATGAATCAGGCATAACCACTACAGTTTTGATTGACTGGAGTATTTTTAGTGCTGAAAAATACCTTGATGAAATAGAACTTTTGGTAGAATCAAGAACTTCAGGACAAAAAGCAGGAACAGAACTAATAATTGAGCCGCGGGAAAGAGTTTTCGAATGGACAGAAAAGGAGATGGAACTTCTGATCAAAGAATTCAGAAAGCTTGTATCACCAATAATGGAAAAAGAAGACTTCCATATAGGAATTGAATTTAACAATACAGGTATTGATAATTACAATAACATACAAAAAAAGATAGAGCCTTTTCCGATGTTAGAGCTGTTCGATTATAGATTATCCGGGGAAATAGATGAGAAGGGAAATGTTTCTCTGGTTTATGAAAATCAGGTTGAAAAAAATATTCCCCCGGAGAAGATAAACTTTCATGTTAATCTTGATAAAGGAAAGTTATGCGGTCCCCTTGCATTGGATTTTAGAGTATTTGATAGGGAAGCTAGGGCGATAGAAGATATAATAAAAAGAGGCCTGAAAGACCCGGATACAGGAAAGTACCTTGGTAAGCTGGAGACGAGAAGATTACTGAATGAACTCTGTGGCGTTGCTGTTTATCGTAACGGTTTTCGTATCAGACCTTATGGCGAACCCGGGTATGACTGGTTACTGCTTGACAAAGAAAGAGTACAGAATCCATCTTTGAAGGTCGGTAGTGACCAGATTGCAGGCTTCATAACAATTGCCGATGAGGAAATATCACATCTTGAAGAAAAAAGTGCCAGGGATGGATTAAAAGAAAATAATCATTATACAGGATTGGTGGAGATAGCTAAGAAATGTCTTGCAGAGCTCGAGGAACAAAGGTTTGATTTCAGAAGAAAAACAGGTCGTGGCAGAAAGGTGATGAAAATAGAAACAGAGCTTAAGGCTCTTTTTGATTTTGAGATTCTTAAGAATGCTATCAAAAGGGAGCTAAGAAAATCGGATGTATCACCCCCAACATTAACGAAAATAGAAAATATCATCGAAAAAACAGAAAGACGGAAAATTGATACCCTTGAACAGATAAAGGATACGGTAGCTATGTATCAGGGCCAAATAACACTTGGCAAAATAATAATGGTTATTATGCATGAAGGGCGTAAGCCTTTAAAATATTTAAAGGAACAGTCACCTCGTATTTCAAGATGGATAAGGGAATTACAGGAAGAATACAACACATATCTCCTTGACAAAATAATTGATCGACTTGAAGACACAAAGAAAGAGTCTCTTCTTTTAATCGGGCTTTTTAATCGCCTCGATCCTCTCGCTGCCAGAAAGCGGGGAAAGAGGAAAAATATTGATATCTATAATGTTGTAAAAAGAGCGGAAGAGTTATTTAAAAGTGAACTCCTGAGGGAAAAGATAAAATTTACTAACGAAGTTATACCAGAAGTGACTTTCTGGGGCTGGGAACAGGACTTTTACATCGCTCTTACAAACCTTATTGATAACAGTCTGTACTGGTTGCCGATGTCAGACGACAAGAAGGAGATGCAAATTACTATTTCTTCGCAATATGAAGATAAAACAGTGATAATAGATTATAGAGATAATGGTCCAGGTATTGCCGAAAAATATATTGAAGATGCTTTAATTTTTGAGCCTGGGTTTTCTACCAAACCAGGAGGTACTGGTCTGGGACTTGCGATTGCAGGCGAGACAATAGAAAAAAATAATGGTGTTCTTCGGGCGCTTTATGATCCTGAAGGTGCATACTTTAGAATTGAGCTTCCATCAGGAGAATAACAGAAGGAGAAGATACAGGATGTTAAATCTACTTATTGTTGAAGATGATGAAAGACAGATAAAACTCTATAAGGATACGATAGATGAATTTAATACTGGCTCCGACATAAAAATTGAAGTTATAATCAGTATCAATCTTGAAGAAGGACTTCAACAGATCAGAACTAAAAATTTTGACGCTGCAATTATAGACCTGAGGCTTGGCAGCGGCGATATAGAAGGCAGGGGCAAAGAAATAATCAAAGAAATAAAAGGCAATTTGCGCTTTCCTGTTTTCGTATTGACCGCCTATCCGGGAGACCTCGGTGAAGATCTAAAGATACCGAATGCCTTCTATAAAGTTTATGAGCAGACAAAAAAAGATACTATCGAAGTTCTGGAAGAGATGACTGATATATATAAAACAGGGATAACTAAAATTATGGGCAGGAAAGGTATTGTTGAAAAAACGTTACAGGAGGTATTCTGGGAAAATATCGCAGCAAGTATGGAATACTGGAAAACCGAAATCGAAGATGAAAGCAAAATTGAAAAGGTTCTTTCGAGGCATATACTCGCACACCTGTCGGAAAGATTAAGACTCACCGAAGAGGGTGAATTTGAAAAGTGTCATCCCGCCGAGGTGTACATCATGCCTCCTATAAAAAAAGATTTTTTTACCGGTGACATCTTGAAAAGCAAAGCTTCGGAAGAATATTTTTTGATTCTTACGCCTGCGTGTGACATGGTCTTGAGGGAACGGAATGAAGGTGGGACCGAGGCAACATACAGAAATGCTGAAAAAATAATACTCGCAAAATTAGTTGATTTTACCAGAATCGAAGAAGTTGCTAAGTACATAGAAACTCACAGTAACACAAAGAAAGGAGAGGTTGAAAAGTATATAAGGAACACGAAAAAGGGAAGATATCACTATTTACCCTCATCTGGCTCCAGGATACCAGGATTTCTGGTTGATTTTCAGGACATAAATCGAATTAATCCGGAAAAACTTACCACCTATAATCGTATTGCTTCAATTGATGAACCGTTTTTAAAAGATATCATAGCAAGATTTACATCTTATTACGCCAGACAGGGATCTCCGGATCTTGATATAGATATAATATTGAAAAAGCTAATAAATGGTTGAAAAATATATCCACCGCAAATTATTTTTATGGCATAAGGAAAATTATAGATACTTTCCATGGCGACATACAAAAAATCCTTACAAGATTATGATTGCAGAATTTATGCTGCATAGAACCAGGGCTGAACAGGTTGTGCCTGTTTATCAGGAGTTCATGAAAAAATATCCTGATATTGATTCGCTTGCTGGTGCAGATCCAATTGACGTTAGTAAAGTTACAGAAAAACTGGGGCTTCACTGGCGAGGAAGACATTTTACCGATGCAGCAATATTTATAAATAATAAATTCAAAGGCAGGATACCAGATTCCAGGGGTAAATTATTGTCTGTTCCTGGTATTGGTGAATATATCGCCGGAGCGATTCTGACTGTTGTATTTAACAAAAAAGAATGGGTGGTTGATAGTAATATTGCAAGATTTTTGAACAGATTTTACGGTCTTAACTTAAGTGGTGAGCTTAGAAGAAAAAGAAAAATTATTGAAATTTCAAGGAGTATTTATCAAACGACCAGATCAGGGCAACTAACGTTTGCTTTGCTTGATTTTACTGGACTGATTTGCAAGCCTGTAAAACCTGTCTGTAACTTCTGCATTCTTAAGATGAAATGTAACTACTGGAAACGCCACCTTAAATAATAATTGTGTCTATTGGGGAAAGGCATTATGAACTAAAATATGATCTGATTGTATGGAGATGAAGATATACCATGGCGCAAATTCAGTTTAAAGGCAAATCTTTTGTCCAAAACTATCATCTGCTCGTCAAATACCATGAGCTTATTCCCCAAAAGAACAAAAGTCTGACTGATAAGGTCAGCCTGCATGACAATC
>JAGLZA010000448.1 GCA_023131835.1 Caldifarciminota bacterium | reverse complement strand
TTAGCAACTAAAATAACTGTCGTGACGTCTGAAAAAGAATATACTATCTAAAAATGAACAAAGAAGAATACATCGAAAGGCGTGGCGGAGATGCCTATGAGAGGCACCTGCAACAAAGTAGAGATTGGTATGCGCAACATCACGAAGGGCATAACGCTATTATGAAGAAGTGGCGCGAAACACACCAGGATAAAGTCAAAGTAAACAACCAAGAATGTAGTCGCAAAGGTGGCAAATATTACGAGAAGGGGTTAGAATATCAACGTACAGGACTTCAAGGGGAAAGGCATATAATTAGGATGAAACACGGGAACAAATACCGTCCTTTTAAGCAGATCATAGCACCTGGCAGTCAAATCCACCACGAGTGGACACCAGAAACGGCAGAATATATGGGCGTAGCCTTAGTTGAGAAGGATCAGCACATGCACGGCTACGTAGATGTTATCAAAGTTTTAGAGGGTAAGATAACTTTACTTACCGAAAAAGAAATAAAAGAACAGGGGAGGGAGTAGATGGTATTACTGGACACAATTTTGGATGGAATAAAGGCAATATTAGAGGTAGATGTAGATACAAAAGACGTTATCAAACTATTCAGGAAATATGACATTGTGGAGAAGGGGATAACCAAAACACCAGTTTGTGTTATAGGACCTACTTTAAATGCTGATATTGACGTAATGGATATTGGTACCTTGCATAATTTCAACTTACCGATAGCCATACAATTACTTGATCGAACATATATTATCCCTGCGCGGCATCAAGCGATAATGGATGTTTTAGACGCATTACAACAAGACGTTTGTGAAGCTATCACAGCAGCCCCCACATTGTCGAGTACTGTGCTCGATAGCAGGGTTGCAGGACTTAGGTATATCAGACCAACTGAAGAATATGTAGGTTTTGAAATCACACTTGCAGTCCGGACCTGTGTAGAGTAAAACTTTCTGGTTTGCATCAACACTAACACCCACAGAGCACGTGTGCCGCAATGTTATATACTACTTAATACTATTCTATTAACCACTAAAAACAATTGCTTAGAATGCACACCTCCTTATTGTATTATCAGTTATCCTCTTTATTCTGTTATTATATAAACCTTTATGTAAACGTATGGTTTATATCTCTTTCTCTTCAAATCTAAATCAAAGGAAATATTTAAAAAGGAGTATAAAAAAGGAGGACAAGAAGATATGACATGTGCAGCAAAGAATCCTGTAACAGGTGTTAAGTACGTTGAGTACCAGGCGGAAGATAGAAACGTAGATGGATGCTGGGGGGTATTACTCGCGGAGGCGGGGCCACCCGTTTTACCAATCTTTAAGTGGTTAGGGTTGGCAACGGAATTTATACCCCCTCACAAGGAAATATATGAAGAGACAGCATATTTGGGTGCTTCAGATGAAACGCACACGCTGGAATTACAGAGAAACACAAACGTAGGGTCGGAACTCACTGCATCGTTGAAATACATAATGCAGGACTGGGCCTTTATAGAGTATATCACAGGCGCTATGACAGGGTTCTCAGATACAGTGGATTCCGTTTCGGTGGTGACGTATTTAAACGATGTGACAGTGGATAAATGGACTGTGTTAACTGGGGGCATGTTAACAAAATGGGCTATGTCAGTCCCAGTGGATGGACTTGCCACAGTGGATGTGGACTTTGTGTTTGCTGATGCAGACATCCTAACGAGTACGGACCCCATAGGGGTAGCAGGGGGTGTGCACGCAAGTGAGTTAGCAACCGCACCATACACGTGGAAAGGAATTACCTTATTGAAGATGGACACGAACGATCCACCAACTACGGTGTTCACGGATATTGTAGGTGATATAGGATTGGCAATCACAAGCGATGTTGAGATGAGTAAAGGTGTCGATTCACTCTACATGTCAAAAGGGAGTGGAGTAACAATCAACAGCAGAAAAGTTGAAGTGTCACTTGATTTGACATACACCAGCCCAAACTTGGCAACATTCCAGAGCTATGTTGAAGACCACGACAAACTAAACCTTTCATTCCACTTAGGTAATTATACAGTCTTAGTAAAGGGGTTGTTATTCCCGGAGTGGGTTGCGGAACTAAAGCCAGGAGAACTTGTGGGTCAGACGGTAACGGCAATAACCGACTTACCATCATTGACTTTAACGGCGGATTAAACACAAAAAATGAGAGACGTAAAGATAGACGGAAAGAAGTACACTCTACGTGGACTACGAGAAGTCACGCATTCAAGTAAGATGCGGGTGGAGAACTTACTTTCTCGCCTCTTTTTTGATTCTGTGGACATGAG
>JAGLZA010000447.1 GCA_023131835.1 Caldifarciminota bacterium | reverse complement strand
GTTCCAAAGAATGCACGGGATTCCGAGATGGGACTTGAATTTGTAAAACTG
Organism: Caldifarciminota bacterium; assembly: GCA_023131835.1. Lineage (GTDB taxonomy): Bacteria > Hydrothermota > UBA3072 > UBA3072 > UBA3072 > JAGLZA01. The sequence continues at coordinate 1,660 of JAGLZA010000447.1, read as the reverse complement.
CTGGTCAGCCCGGAAGGGCAGCAGATATTCTCTGATCTCGGGCAGCCACCGATCGTGCCTGCTGTTGGGAGCGGAGAGGTGCCTGAGGGGGTGCGGGGGGTGGTGGAGATGGGGTGAGGGGGTGAAGAGCTTCTGCTTTCGGAGATGGTCTTATGTGGGATGAGTTCTAACGCATGATGCATGGAGCACCGAGAACTCCAGTACGATCGATACACAGTCTCACTCTTGACCGACCCGTGTTATAGGTGCCGTTCGGTTCCTATGGCTCGGTAGGTCGTGGAGATATATACAAAACTAGGTGAACCCGAATGCGAAAAAGCGGATATGTTGTTAGATTTATAATCTCGGCGTTTTTCGCCATATCGTTTTTGATAACAGTGATTGTAAGCCTTTTGAATCCAGTTCTAGCCATTTATTTTGTACAAGAGAACCTTTTATTTTCATGGATGGGTCCAACAATGGGGTATGTGGTACATATTAGTGGAAACATCTTTTTTACTGCAGTAGCCCTCTTCTATGCATTGAATTACTGGAGAAAATATAATGAGTAATTATGAAAAATGCCTAAGTTGCGAGTATATCCCTTGTGCAAATCTTCTCTCCAAAAGCAACGAATTAGATGGCGGAGAATTATACGTCTTGAATGAATCTATCGAACAGAAGAAGATTGTACCATGTCAATCAATGGCGCTGCTATATTCTTGTTGCATGTTGTGTAAAGCTGCATTTAAAGAATTAAACACCGAAAACAACAAGATTGAAGATGAGGAGGGGTTAGTGGATGTGCCATTGCTTGAGCTTATATGGCAATGTACTTACGATCTTAAAACAAGTGCATTTTTAGCTATTAGCGCTCATTATAGGGGCGCGATTCAATTATTAAGACCAGTGATAGAGAGTATTTTAGTGGGTTTATACTTCGAAGAGAGATTACGAGAAGCTTCAAATTCAGAAGGTGAAATTCACCAAGTATGGATTGATTTTGATAAGTGGAGGGAAGGAGATTACAAATTGGATGGAAATGACATAGATTTTAAGAATCTAAAGAGATGGTTGGAAAAAAAGAAAGTTATAACAGATGAAGGTAAAGAAAGGATTGGAAGATTATGGGGAGAATTGGGAAAAAAGTATATCCATCCTCATTTTTGCTATATGGATATTGGGGGAGAAAAATGCTCAAAATGCCCAGCAACAACTCGTTATGATGAAGATCGTTATTATGAATGGCTTGAATTTTTTCAAAATATAATAGATTTCTTTATAGAAACACTGCTTCGTTATTATCCTGCTATTGTAGGAACGGCAGACACAAGAGAGGCTTTAGGTTATTTGAAAAATTTGGAGTCTTTGGAAACAGAGTTGGGAATGCCAATGATAAAATCTGAATATCTTAAAGATCGTATTGCACGACTTCCAACTATTTATGAGTCATTTAAAATTGAACACTGAATATAGACTTTATGCGCCCAACCAATGGCTCGATGATGCCCCCGAACCCCTTTGGGGGTGGAAAATTCGGGACGAGATTGGCACATAAGATAGTTTCGTGAAAATGACTGCATCGGTGCTGGCAATACCTTTGCTGACTTCGTCGCTGCTTTACAGATCGCATTTTACAGACTCGCGATCATACACAAAAGCAACCACGAAAACGGTGACC
>JAGLZA010000446.1 GCA_023131835.1 Caldifarciminota bacterium | reverse complement strand
TCACACTTCATAGAAAGAATGGGAACAAATTTAGAATTATTTTCAAGAGGTGGTAAATAGAGATTGTCAAATTTTAATTCACATCTATCGTCATTCTTTTTGAAATCGGATTTTATTTTTTCATTCCCCATCGGAAATTTCAAACTCATTAAATTATAATAACACTCCTCAGTGTCAGTAGGTACTTTCTTATTGTTGAGGGTTTTATTGCTCTTCCAAAGTTTAGAGGATTGACGACTCAAATCACTTAAGAAAGAGCCCATATCCTGAAATGTTTTAGATAAGGTTGTCGTCAATTTAATCTACCTTCCACTATAAATTTAGCCTTTTTATTGGGCTATATTCTACATCACCAGGGAAATGACGGACGAATCTTCGATCATATGGAGATTCCATTTTTGCAATAAATGTTTTACATTCCTTCTTTTCATAGAAACTTGAGCTGTCTTCACAAAACACAAAATCGATTTCTTCCCTTGTCCATGGCTCCTGCACCTCTTTTATATCTTGACAATCAGATAACTGGCTCGAAAACCATACGGGTCTAGACAACCAATAATCTTTCTTGAATCTGAATTGTTCAATGGTTTCGAAATCCAAACCCAATTTATCAAATGGTTCAAATTTAGCCGTTTTATTCCAATTTTCGACTTTTGTGCGGTCTAATTTTAAAAGGCTTGGATACCTCATTACGAGATGCGGAGCATCAACTAGAATATCTTGACCGGGTAAAACTAACCGTTCCAACCATTTTGAAACTCGGGAAGCGGCAATTCTCCCCATCATTTCTTCGTCCATATAATTGGTTGCTTCGTTATCCTTACCTTTTAACACGTTCGGTGAATCTTTCACGAATTCTCTGAACGTAGTTTCATGTGGATAATTCCCTATAAATTCGCCAACATTTCTCGAGAATATTTCGACAACCTCTTTTGGAAAACCCAAGAATTTACAAATCGGTGAGTCTAAGTTTTCCTTGACGTCAGCAATCTTTTTTTCGAATGTTTTTAATTGTTTAGGTAAATCTGGCCAATACCAAGGTCTGAAGTCGCCAGTATCTTCACCCCACAGCCCAGAATTGTCTAATTGGTCACTACTAATATTTAAATCTGCAAATGATTTAGGATTCCCTTCTAAAGTCAGGTCGAATATATTGCCTCGAATAAAGTTTAATCCAACAATCATTCCACATTGTGAGTAACAACGTGTGTAATAAGCGACACCCTCTCCAGATGGAACAAGACCGAGATCAAGATTTATCAGTTCAAAGTCGATAATGAATATAGAAGCATTGTCCAATGATAAAGAATTATCACTCCAAGATTTCCCTTCTCGAAGATCATGTTGTCTCTTTTTTAATATTTTCAATTCTTCTATGAATTTAGTGTCATCTAAAATTTCAACTTTAAAAGTTTCTGTAACTATATCTAACTTTTCAAGCTTATCGACGCAATCCTGTCCAAATTTCCGTTCATCGTCATAAACCAAAATTGTTTCTTTATCATTCATTTTTTTCCCTCCACTTTAAGGAAAATGCAGTTTTGAATTCTGTATCCGGTTCAACGAAAGAGGCTTTACATTCTATGTTTTTAGCAATCATGTCTACGATAGTAAGACCCAATCCTGTTCCACCGTACCCGAGAGCTCGCCTTTCGGGAGGTATAAAAGCCTTTCTGACAAAAGGAGAAAACAGTGATTCGGCATCCTTCAGATTTACTCCTACACCGGTATCTTGAATTAATAATTCATGAAATCCATTTTCACTCCGTGAACTCACATCGATCATCTTTTTGTCCGAATCCATCATAGCATTGAAAGCATTGATGAACACGTTTTGTAATATTGAACCCCATTCCACTAGAGTCGCATTGGGCAGTTTCAAATCTTTTTCGATTCGACTTGTTTCTATCGGTACCCCTCTCGCTAAGAATTTCACTTGTTCTTTTATTTCATCGACAATCTTTTTTGCAGAAAATCTTTCTTTTTCCTCGATATTTTCGGTATCTGCCAAGTAGGAAAACAATGCGTTTGTCGACATCGCTCTGTCGACCCAAGAAGATAAGTCCTCCTTTAAAACAATCAAATCATTACGTAAGTCTTCATCCTCAACTTTCACAGATTCTAAACGCTTTATGATTCCTTTTATTATTCCAAATTGTTTTTGCAATTCATGCTGATATGCCAATGAAGATATCCCTGCCGTGGCTAAGGATCCTAAAAGAGTGACCTGTTTCAAGGTTGACTCAGTACTACTATCTATCTCTTCCGTTGCTTTCCTAACATCAGCACGTATATTTTCATATGTTTCTTTTGGAAGTTCATTCTGATATTTTGCCAATGTGTCTTCCACTTTTTGGAACTTCAAAGGTTCAATTTTTTGTTTGTTATTACGCAATTCGGTTCTTCTATACTCTTCCATGGCGTAGAAGTGCATAGCCCACCTAATAGTGTTGACAAGATTAGAGAATGTAGAGGAGGACTCGTCGAGTCTATCCCGGGTTATCATGATTTCAAGGTCTGGCTCTTTTGAAGTATTGACATTTACCACGCCTAATACACGTCTGAGTGTTGGAATATACTGCAAACCCAACGGTATTTGCATTTCTTCTGGAAGAAGATCTGATGCTCCTCCTCTTTTGGAATGCTCCCATTCTATTTTCAGCCAATCATTATCTGGAGTTCCATAATGAGGAAGATGGAATCCACTATCGTAAATATGGATTCCTCCAAATGTACGCAGATATTCTCTCGCTTCTTCCACTTTCAGACCAAAAGGTTGTCGGTGGGTTAAATGGTATATCCTTATCTCGAAATCTACATTTTTTAATTTACAATTTTCAATTGTATAACTTTCGATGATAGGATCCTCTCCAGCGAACTCCAATGAAAGTTTGACATTGCCATTTTCATTTTTGCCGGTGAGCTTTGCATACCAAATATCCATCACTGCTCGAATCTGCCATTCAAAAGTCTCGACGTATTCCATTTCTGACGAAATGAATTTGATCTGAAATGCTTTCTGTTTATCCTCAGCAGAAGCGAAGCCACTCCTAAAAGGTGGTTCCAGCCACCAAATCTCTTTCGCAAAATCTTCTATGAATTTATCGTTCCAGTTATGGTACAATCCCTCTAAAACTATTATAGTTCCATGCTCAGTGTCTTTAGATAGTTCCTCAATTTCATAGTTCGCTGTCGCCTTCGAAAGTTCTCCTGCATTGACAGCTTCTTCCCATTTCACATAGGCTCTGAGCTTTTGTCTTGTATTTCTGTCAGAAACTGTTTGGATATAGATTTCTTTGGCCAATAACTGAACAGAGAGTCTACCTACACCCTTTGAACCAGTCAATGGTCGTTTTAAACTTCGCGAAACTTTCTGGCGTTTTTTGTGAGGTGAACCTACTCGCATCCAGAAATCTTTGAATTCACCTAAATCCATTCCATGACCGTTGTCTTGCACAGTAATACGATCTTTCTCAGGCTCTATATTGACAATTACTTGGTTTGCGTCTGCATCGTAGCTGTTTTTGATAAGTTCACTTAGAGCGACAGGAGGTTTACCTACCAACCGTTCCCCAAGTTCCTCTAGTAAAGCAGAATCCACTGTGAAATGAAGTAACGGCATGTTCTTGATCACCTAAGACTCAATTCTAAGACGAGATTATAAATTCAACTTGGTGTTAAAT
>JAGLZA010000445.1 GCA_023131835.1 Caldifarciminota bacterium | reverse complement strand
AGTTACGGGTGGTCGGAAACCAACTATAGACCCCCTGAATGAATACCAAAATATAATGTTGAGTTCACTTGCCGCAAGAGATCGGGAGTAAGCAACAAGCAGCGGAAACACCCAAATTAGCAAACACCAACAACACCGCGCCCCTTGCGGTCAATGTGCAACGATTGGTTCGACAATTTTTTTATCTTCTTCATATTTTTGTTTTTCTATCTGAATTTCATTATCTGGAAACTCATTTACCGGTAGAGAGCGTAGTGATTTAAACCTGATAGAATCAAGAATAGATCTTTGAAAATGTGCACCTATATTTTGGCTCTCATCATACATGTCAGCTAAAATTTTCTTTTTGCGATCATGAGGTAAGGCTTCCCATTCACTATGTTTGATAAACCAATGATCTGTCCCGTTACCCATCCAAGCCTCGATCATATTCAGAGGGCCATTGAGATGATTCAAGAAGTGAGCGAGATAATCTTGGAGATACTTTTGATGCTTAAGAAGAACGGTGATGCTCAAAAATATTTTGTTGGGATTTGGAAGTACATTGAGGATAGCATGAACATTGTGATGGGTAGCATTATCATTTACTGAGAAATTCCCTAATCCTGAAAGGCAAACTGGCGCAGATTCTTCTATATCTATGCGGTAGTGCGCAAGCCATTCTCCTTTTTCTTCAATTTCTTTTGTAGCATTTGGCAAATAATCTTCTTCGAGTAATTTCAATAATCGTTCCAATTTATTTTTGCTTTTTTCTGCTACGGCAATCCCTTCGCTCAAATTAGTAAAAGAGAGACTATTGAGAGTTACATTGTGATCAGTAATAAATTTTTTGCCTAATTTGGATTCGATAAATTTGACACTATTTTTGGTGATTCTTTTTGTTAGTTTTTCGATATATTTATTTAACGTATTTATTTGTATTTTTTTTATTACTGCCTCACGACATATTGTACGAAAAACCTGTAAATATACATGATGGTTTGATCTAATAATTCCATCAATCTCAAAATCAAAAAAGAGTCTTTCATGGTCTTCGCAAAATCCAGGAAAAGCCGAAGCTTTATTAATTCCCACACTTTTCATAGCGAAGCGTCTATGTTGAAAATCGAAAGCAGGAGTCAAGACATGTTGTTTTTCTGCTATGAACTTCAAAAAAGTTGACTTTGAGATTGTGTGTGAATAGATGACAGATTTGTTATTACAACCTGGATAGATGCATTTTCTTGGCGTGCGATAATACTTTTGCAGTTCTGAAAAACTACCATAGACAAAATTTTTCCTGTAGCCGATATTTCCAATAAATGAACGCTCATCCTCTGCTACAACGTCCATAAACTCATCAAAAACAGATTCAATCTTTTTTAATGCATATGGACTTAACTTTGACGATGATTTGTTCATCTTTTCTATGTGTCGAACAGTGTTAATAGATGTAAA
>JAGLZA010000444.1 GCA_023131835.1 Caldifarciminota bacterium | reverse complement strand
GATATCTATGGAGATATGGATGAAATACAGATGGGCAATTTGATGCAACAAGCGCTTGCTCTTGCAGAATTATCAGGGAGGTTCGATGCCTCCGATCGCTAAATATCTAAATCTGCCTTTTGATGAGGCAATTGAGTTTTTCCGGAAAAAGCTCAATCTGCCGACCAGGACATGGAAGGATATCTGGAAGGCCATGCACGCCAGGGCCTTCGTGATAGCCGGCGCCATGAAAGAGGATTTAATCCAGGACATGTGGGAGGCTGTGGAAAAAGGAATTGCCGACGGCACAACTTTAGCTGAATTCCGCAAGGATTTCGATAGCATAATCTCAAAGCACGGCTGGAAATACAAAGGCGGCAAGGCATGGCGCACAGCGGTGATATTCAACACGAATCTCAGCGTGGCCTACGCCGTTGGAAACTATAACCAGATGATGGACCCTGCTGTGCTCAAGGCCAGACCATATTTGCGGTATGTTGGTTCCAGCTCGAAAAACCCGAGGATGGAACATCAGAAATGGGTAAACATTATTTTGCCCGCGGATGACCCCTGGTGGGATACTCATTATCCTCCTAATGGATGGGGATGAAAGTGTGGAGTGGTAAATCATTCTGCTCGTGAAGTGGAAAAAATTACGAAAGAAGAAGCCAAAGGCCCGCATCCGGTGCAGACTAAAGCTCCGAAGATTGAACGTTATGAATGGCTCGATAAGGACACCGGAAAAACTTACACGATCCCAAAAGGAATCGACCCGGGCTGGGATTATAATGTAGGAAAATCAGGTTTCAGAGATTAGGAGTTTTTTATGGCAGGCGTGGCAATTGAGATTACGGCCAATGATAAAAAAGTAACAGAGCTTCTGAAGCGGATCCAGAAAAAGCTGGGCGATCTGACCCCTGCCATGAAGATTATCGGCAATACTGTCCGAACATCAATTGTCAGAAATTTTGAGAAGGAAGGCAGACCAGCTAAATGGGAAAAGCATTCAAAGTTGACTGAGAAACGCAGAGGAAAGGGCGCCAAGATCCTTCGGATACAAGGTTTTGCCGCCGGCTTAATGGGCTCCATTCATTCTACAGCGAAAAAAGATCGTGTCATTATCGGCACCGATAAAATCTATGCGGCCATTCACCAGTTCGGCGCTAAAAAAGGATCGTTCGGCACTGTTGAAGCTGAGATTAAGGCGCATATGCGCAAGATAACTAAGATATTCGGACGTCCTGTAAAACCTCGCAAGGTCACTGTGCGCGCTCATACCCGGAAGATGAAGCTTCCCTGGGGCGATATACCGGCGAGGCCATTCATAATGGTGCAGCCGGAGGACTGGGACGAAATCAGGGAATCGCTAAGTGACTATATTTTGGGATGACCCATGCTTCGCCTCTGGCTTCGCAGGGCAAGGAATGAGAGGGAGAACGGATTATGAAAAATTTCAAGGGATTCGATGACTGGATCGAGATATTCAAGGGCGGGAAACAGATCGATTCCAACGGCGTCGAACATGATGGGGACGCATTGATCGATAAAGCAATTGCGGTATTCAATCCAGGGATTCACGAACCGCCTGCAGTCGCGGGCCATCCAAAGGATAATGCTCCGGCTT
>JAGLZA010000443.1 GCA_023131835.1 Caldifarciminota bacterium | reverse complement strand
TGTATTATCCTGATTTGTTCCAACCAGTTAAAAAAACCTTGATGATTTATGAGGGGGCAGGTAAGATAAAATATTTATGGTTGGTGGATTGATGGAGATTTTTGTGATACTTTTGTGCGATTATTCAGGGACTTATGTGAGTCGGGTTTGTTTGTTTTTGGTTGGATTTGATGTTAAGATATTTGGCGGTTTTTCGGGTGTTTTGAGCGGATTTTTGCAGACTATCTAAGAAATTTCAAATCCATTATTTCTCGCTTCTGGAACGAGCTTACTACTTTATTAAATACCTTATAATTTTCGTCAAATGTTTTTATATCGGAAAGCAATTCTATTCCAATAACACAAGTATCATCCTCACAACATCCATACATCATATATTCACCACGCATTTCCGTTTTATTTATTTCCGTCTCATAAGAAAAACTTTCACACCAATTTTCAATACTATAAATTTCATAAAAATAATTTTTTACATAAACGTCTTTACTTAATTTTTTCTTTTTCTTTTCAAGTAATTTTTGAAGATTTTTTTCTATCCCCTCATACATACAACTAATTAAATTAAATGACCAAAAACTTTTAGAGCTCGTAATATAGATTAATCCATTCGTATCACAGTTAAAAAACATTATACGTATTTGTGATTTCTTTTCTTCCGGGAGCCTATCTTTAAACCACGCCGGAATTTTTTTAGTCTGATACCAACCCCTGGGGACTTCTATATCGAAAGCGTACTTATGGTTAATGTAGCGGCCGTTTAATATCTCGGGTGGCGGGAAAGTGGCGCAGGCTGTAAAGAAAAAACAGTTAAAATTAAAATTGGTAATATTTTTTCACGATATACCTCATATTAGATAAATCACATTACCTTCTTTTCGGTATTTTTGTCTTCTGGTGTTTGGGGTAAACGCTTTTCGATGGCCTCCAGGCGTGTTTTGATGTTTGTATTTTCTTTTTCCAGGGCGCTTATTTTATTGGTTTGCTGTTGGATATGGTGTTCTCTGCGCAGTGGTTTCGGTTTTTTTGACATCCTGCACCCTCCTGAAAAGCGCACCTGCTAGTGTAAATCCCAAGGGAAAGCCAGAGAGCCAGGATATCCGGCCTTGTCGGTGATCAGCCTATCCCTAAGCACGCGTGTTATTGTTATGCAGCTCTTGCTCTTGCTATCCGCCTGACAACCTCCCAGTCTTTTGAGTCATTAGCCGCATGCCAAAGGTCGTAGTTTTTTTGCAGGTTCAGCCAAAAGTCGGGACTTGTGTCGAAAGCACGTGATAGCCGCAAGGCCATGTCAGGCGTGATAGAGCCACGTTCGTTAACAATTTTAGATGCTGTTTTCCGTGACACGCCAAGTGTTTTAGCCAAATCCGTTGTGGAAATTGACAGAGTTTTTAAATAATTTCTTTTTATTATACCTCCCGGATGAGCAGGAGGTCTCTTACGCGTTCTCATTGCGCCACCTCAAATATAGTAAAAATTAATGATAATCCTCGTAGTTTACACCGTAAGCGTCACCGTCTTCAAATTTGAATGTTATCCGCCAATTTCCAGACACCTTGACAGCCCATCGGCCTTCTTTTTTCGGTTCTAACAAGTGCAGGTCGTAACCCGGTTGATTTATGTCTTTAATAATAATCGCTGCCTCAAGTATATCCAGTATGTCAGCTATCCTGACGGCATATTTTGGCTGGATGCCCTTTTTTGTTCCATCATAATGAAATTTTTCCAGTCCTTTATGTATAAAAGACTTAATCATAATTTATTTATGTAACCCTTTGGGTCCCACATGTCAAGCTTTCTTTAATACTTCATCCCTTAAATGCGCATATCGCTGTGTCATAATAGGACTCTTGTGGGTAAGTAACTTTTGGCAATATAGGATGTCCCCTAAGTTATGTAAGTTATGAGTCACAAATCCTTCGACTTTTTTACTATTCTCGCCATTGTATCGCCAGCCTTGCTATTTATGACTA
>JAGLZA010000442.1 GCA_023131835.1 Caldifarciminota bacterium | reverse complement strand
TAGGCAAATATGGGACAGGGTGTATTTATGAACGTATTCAGGAACATATTTTAAGCCTGAACGGTGAGTTGCATTTAAACTCTGAAGTGCAGGGAATAGGGTATGAAGGAAAGAGATTGACTGATATTCAATTCGTTGACAAAGAACCTCTTTTAATCGGTCCGAATGATATTGTTATTTCCACGCTGCCCATACCATTAACCGCACATTTTCTGGACTACGAGAGTAATTTGCAGTTTCGCGGATGCTGTTCCATCTACCTTGCCTATCGGCAACCTTTCGTCCTTCCGGAAGGTATCCACTGGTTATATTATGATTCAGAAAAGGTGTATTTTAGCCGCATCACCGAACCTAAAAAGCTTTCTCCTTTTACTGCTCCGAAAGATAAAACCTTTCTTACTGTAGAAATTACCTATAGCAAAGGTGATGAGATCCATACTATGGATCAGGAAGAACTCATGAGAAAGGTTTCGGAACAGGTGGAGTTAACAGGGTTGGCTGACTGGAAAAATCTTATCGGGCAGAGTATCAATTGGGAAGATTTCGTTTATCCTCTTCAGTATTCAGGATATCAGGAAGAGTTAGCAAAAACGCGAGCTGTTATCTCTCAATTCCAACAACTTTACTCTATCGGAGCGGGTGGTGATTTTAATTATGCAGACAGTCAAATTTTATTTCATAAAGCTTTTGATCTTGTAGATGTTCTATGCGGGAAAGATTCATCGTCAACTCAGGTAATTCGTAAGACATCTAAATGTAAATTGAAGCCTTCAGTAATCATAAATGGCAGAAAAATTGGAGAAAGTGAGCGAGCTTATATTATTGCTGAAGCAGGTTTAAATCATAATGGAAGCTTATCCATTGCTAAGCAATTAGTCGATAAAGCCAAAGAAACCGGATGCGATGCGATCAAATTTCAGACCTTCAAGGCCGCTGGTCGTATTTCGAGCAAGGTCAAAGCGGTTAGATATGCAGAGACCATTATTGGGACAGAAGAAACTTTATTCGAAATGTTTGATCGATTGGCGATGTCTTTTGAACAACAAAAAGAATTGTTTGCTTATGCCAATAAACGGGGGCTTGTAATTTTTTCCACTCCTTTTGACTTTGAAAGCGTCGATTTTCTGGAATCTCTGGGGGTAAGCCTGTATAAAATAGCTTCGATGGATTTGGTCAATTTGCCTCTTATTGAGTACGTAGCCCAAAAAGGTAAACCCATCATTCTTTCAACGGGCATGTCTACATTAGGTCAAATTGAAGAAGCAGTCGATGTTGTGAGGCAGGCAGGCAATCCCAATCTTATGATTTTGCACTGCAATTCTTCTTATCCGGCAGCACCGGAAGAAATGAATTTAAAGGTTATCCAAACATTGAAAACCGCCTTCAACGTTCCTGTAGGGTTATCCGATCACACTTTTGGTTTATTTGTTGCACATACAGCCATTGCTTTGGGAGCAGATTTGATAGAACGGCATTTTACTTTGGATAGAATGCTGGAAGGTCCTGATCACATTTTGTCATCAGATCCCGAAGAGTTCACAGAATTAGTGAGAATTTCCCACAAAGTCCCTCTCATTCTCGGAGATGGTGTAAAGCAAATACAGCCCAACGAGTACGACACGATCAACACACAGAGAAAAAGTTTATATGCCGCTTGTGACATCAAAAAAGGGGAAATTATTACAGATGAAATGATTGCCATTAAAGGTCCTGGTGGGGGTCTTCTGCCAAGATATTTAAACATTGTGGTTGGAAGAATAGCAAGGAAAGACATTGAAGCCGATTATCCCATTAGCTGGGATGATATTTAATCACATTTTTCATTTTGGAGAAACGTATGAGACTGTTAGGGAAAATAGCTCTTGTGACTGGGGCCACTGGACAGTTAGGACGTCAATTTTGCCATGCCTTGGCTTGCGAGGGCGCCACAGTATGGGTATCGGATTTAGATATAGATCGATGCAAAGAAGTCGTTTCCCATCTACCAGGAAACTCATCCCACTATCCCTTAATTCTGGATGTCGCCGATCCTGAATCAGTCCAAAATGCCTTTTCTGAAATCAAAAAAGCCTCCGCTACTTTGGATATTCTCATTAACAATGCAGGAATTGCTGTATTTACCCCTTTTGAGGAGAGAACCTTAGATGAGTTTATGAATGTATTTAAGGTTAATGCCGGTGGAACGTTTCTCTGCATCCAGGCGGTAGCAAAATTGATGCGTGCGCAGAAAAAGGAAGGCAGTATTATCAATATTGGTTCGATTCACGGCATTGTAAGTGGTGACCCGAGGATTTACACGGACTGCGCCCGCAAAACGGCTGAGTGTTATGGCGCCTCAAAAGCTGCAATTATTCATATGACCAAATATTTTGCTGTTCACTTGGCGGAATTTGGTATTCGCGTTAATTGTATAAGCCCAGGGGGTGTGTTCAATAATCAAGGGAACGATTTTGTAGAAAATTACAATTATCGCACTCCGATGGGACGGATGGCAAACGAAGCGGAGCTTGCAGGTGCTGCGATATTTCTTGCTTCAGCAGAGGCATCATACATTACTGGTCAAAATATAGCCGTTGATGGAGGATGGAC
>JAGLZA010000441.1 GCA_023131835.1 Caldifarciminota bacterium | reverse complement strand
TCGACTTCGCTTGGTTCAAATTCTACGTTTTCTTCGAGTTCTGCATCTTGCATTGCTTTAAGAACTTTTGCTTTCGTAACTTTGCCTTCTATTTCGAGATAGTCGTATTCATAAGCGGTTCGTGTACCACCCTCTGGGTCTTCGATAGTAACTTGATGAATATTATAATTGAACTGCGTTTTCTCTCTACTTTTTATAAAGCGTTCCGGTTCTTGATCAGATTGTGCTTTCATTTTCATCTTCTATATCCTATAACAAGTATCTCTGTATTAAATATCCCCTCTATCTTCTTCTTTTCCCCTTCAAGTGCTTCTTCCTCTTCCGCAAAATCGCTAAACTTAGGGTGGTTTCCACTCATCTTATTTTAGTATTTTAAAACGCGAGGCGGCCACCGATACGGCGATACCGAATCCCCGACGAAGCGCTGAGAAACCAACAAGCGACCCCCGCATCGACGCCATCATGCACATACCCGCCTATCGTGGCGACCCGCCAACCTGTTGATTGAGAATAGTAATCACAAATATACGTACTGCTACTACCTCCGATTGATGCTGGTAAGAAACCTCTGTCTGTTTGTCCAAGGGTTACAACATAGCCGTTAGCGTTGACCATGACCACTCCCAAAGCGATGTAGTTGGTTACGGTATCATCAGCAAAGTCGCTGTCGTTGTTGCAAACGTATGGTACGTTGGCGTTGACGTTGAAACCATCTACCCCTTTCCGGATGTGCCCGAAGAAGTTTTCAATTCCTCGGTAGGACATGTAGGAACCGGTGTTACCGCTACCCGCGGAATTGTTTGCTGTTGCATTACCATCAGAGTTGGAATTGCCTGCGTTTTCAATTGGGTTGGAACCGTTCCAAGCAGTCCAAGTTGCACTCAGCCAGTCGGTTAAGCCATTACCTATCATGGATTGAGAGTTCCAGTCGGCGTATTCGATGAGATATAGGAGTTGAATAGCTGAAATAAGGTCATAATCCTGCTGGCGCCAACCTGTACCACGACTGGCTGCAAGAGCACGGAAGTTTGCACGTGTACCGTAGTTTATTAGTGCTTTGGAAGAAACTGAAGATAGTTTGTCGTTCACAAAATCCTTTTCTGTTTCGATTGTTACGTTAGCGTCGTTTTGGCGCTCAACTATAACTTCAGTGACTGTTATACTTGCATCGCCGATTGTAGCAACTGTTACAGTTTGATTGTTCCCTCCATCAGTTGCCCCAGCAACGACAAGTTTGTCGCCTACTTCAAGAAGAGAGAAGGGATTAGATTCCACATCACGGTGTATTGTTTTGGTTGCGGCAGTGAAGTCAGTAGAACCTGCTTCTAATCGTAGACCGTTGGTGTATGCAGTTCGAGAATTGTCGTATAGGATGCCTTCGTATGCACCGATGTAGCGGCAGTCTACAATTTCGTTGTTTTTTACGAATGCAGGATGTATTGAGAACCCCGCGAGTGGATAAAGGCTGATTTCCCATGTGTGCGTAGTGCCACTGTATGCATAGTGATAATAGAATTTAGGTATTTGCACCATTACTTGCCCATCATCACCGTTCAAAATCGCAGTACATATCTCAAAGTTCTTACCATTTGCCATTATATCCGAAGCAATGGACAAGGTGGCATCATCGTCTTTGGCTGTGATCATAGCGTAGGTATCATCAGTTGTGTTGTGTACGTAATGCCCAACATATTCAGCTACGGGAGCACTAAGTACGCCAATTTTAAATCCTTCGCCAATATCCATAATATCCCCTGATATTGAGAGAACATCGTTACTATCCTTTGCGGTGATTAGTGCATAAGTATCATCTGTTGTGTTGTGTACATATTTGCCCACGTAGACAGATTCTGCCGCGGTGAACATCCCCACATCAGAAACTTTGTATACTGCACCAGCATCATCAACTCCTGTTACAACTACGGCATCAGAAACTTTGTATCCTACCCCCGCATCATCAGTTCCAATTATATCGGGTGTGCGTTCCAATCGATTATAAGAACTTGTCGGATCAAGATAATACTGCACAACGCCGTTATCATTGAGTATGCAGCGTCTCATAGCTGCTTGGATTGGTATTAAAGAAGTAGCAGGAGAAGAGCTATTAGCGATACCTGCTAACCCTCCTGTGCGAGCATAAGTGTCTGCTGATTCGTCCCATGAAAGCCCATAGTAAAGTGCTTTGGCTAATGCTCGGATGTCTAAAGCATCTATTATCTCATCTAATCCGCTATCTACATGTTTTGATGCATGAATTGGTATAACCCCCATTCTGCTCATTCTCTTTTCCCCCCTAAAAATGTTTTTGTTATCATCTCACTCTATTTGTTGGATTATTGCATTATAAGGAATATTTCGTGCAGCACCTTCATTTACATCTTCCTCGTATGTTATTTTCCATGCTTGGTTAGTTGTAAACTCTACGTCCCATGCACGGTCACTACCTGCGACTACTTTAACAGGTTGAGAAGTATATAGATCGTAGTTTGCACCATCGACTTTACGATAAACTCTGAAAGTACCTGTTTGTGTCATGTTTCGGTTGGATACTTCAAACCGGATATGCCGGCGTGTTGTTGCAGTATCTTCGTAAACATCCTGTTCGCCACCAGCATCGAGATATGAGTATGGTCCTACGCCTTCGGCACTGTCAACTAAACCTTTTATTACTGTTACGTCTGCTTGTAATGCTGCTACTGATACGGGGACTGCTCTTGCTGATGTAATAACAAAAACAGTACCTGAAGCTATTTGTCCACTGAATGCAGTTACTACTGTTACTGTTCCACCTGTTGTTATACCATTTATGCCTCTCGCTTGCCCTGCATAAGAACCACCGAGTAGCTTTACTAAATTACCATCAAAGTCGGCATAATTAGCTAAATCCGAACATACTAATGTTGTGCCACCTGCTGCACCATCCGATGTTGTCGTACCTACATACGAAATCTCTGCTTTTAGGTATAGATCACTACCATGCTTCATTTACTTCATCCCCCGTAGCAGCGCAGGATTTTAAACTGTATTCTGAATTTGCAGTTAAATTGCCTACTATTCTTACCGTATGTGCTTTTATCCTGTCTTTTACATCATAACTGTCGTATTCCGAAGGGTCCAAGGTTATTTCTGGCGACCAAGCATTACCATCAAAGATTTGATATTTTATGCTTGCACTACCTGTGTTCTTCATAAATAAACTTCTGCCAGGATCACCTAAACCCTGCTCTTCATCGTCTTGCACATAACAAAAGTCTTCTTTACCTGCAGACAATGTTACTCTGTCCTTTATATATGGAAGATGCCTTTTTGCTTCTCTCATTATGCCACCTTTAATATCCACCCCATCCATCCGAATGCCGCCAAGATAAAACCAAGCAAAGTAGCCACCATCCATTTGAAATTCTTATGGTAACACTCTTCCGCTTTTAGCATGCAACCTTCAACCTTATCACATAGTTTCTCTATGTCGGGCTTGAGTTCTTTAAAAATATATGCCTCTGTGTGCTCGTGCTTCTCTTTCAATACCGCTATCTCTGCTTTTAATGATCCTATCGCTTTTATTATTTCTTCTTTGTCGTCCATTTAGATTTCTCCTTCTTCCTTAAAAGATTTATAAAACGCCAGCTATGCTTGCTTCCTCCAGCGAATATTCATCGGCAATCGCTTTTTCATCTTCCGAAAGCGTAATCCCCCACTTTATGCGTTCCAGTATCGTTATTGGAGCAACGCCATAACGGAATCGTATTCTCAAATCCGTAACGGCTGCTGTGTTTTCTAACTCTACTCTTATCTTGTCTATTGCGGGTATATAACATTCCTGCTCGTAATCCACTGGCGGTAAAGCATAAGTATCCCATTTCTGTAA
>JAGLZA010000440.1 GCA_023131835.1 Caldifarciminota bacterium | reverse complement strand
CATCTTTGCACTGATATTTCTCTTTTGCTTAAGCCCAAATCTTAATGCACAGATAATCAAGGATGACTTCAGGGTGAATGATGACACAACCGGAGGAGATAACTATAATCCCGATATTGCGATACTCGAAAGCGGAGAGGCAATCATCGTATGGCGTGATGGAAGAAATGGTACAGGGAATATCTACGGTCAGTCCTATGATAATGCTGGTGCACTAATTGGAACGAACTTAAAGGTAAGCACAAGACCTGGAAATATGAGTGAGTATGACCCTGCAGTTTCATCCTATGGTGATAGTCTTTTAGTTATCTTTGAATATGGTCACGCACAGTGGCTATTATCCAACGGGACTCAATGTGGTTCCTCTTTCTATCTGCAAAGTGGAAGTATTTATGATCCAGATGTGGCAGTGAGTGATTCAGGATTCTTTGTTGTCTGGAGATATTCTGTATCTGGTTCTGGTCAGGAGATATTCTTAAAGAGGTTCAACCTTGATGGTGATTCTTTGGGACCAAGGATGGTTGTTAATGATGACGGAACAAGTTATAATCAGTATGACCCGAAGATAGCCATGGATGTCAGTGGTAATTTTGTAGTTGTCTGGAGGGATTACAGGAATGGTAGTGACTATGACATCTATGGACAGTTATTCAACTCATCAGGTGGTTCAATAGGTTCAAACTTCCTCATAAATGATGATGTAGGAAGTACTTATCAGTATGGCCCATCTGTTTCAATGGACTCTTCTGGAAATTTTACTGTTGTATGGTATGATAACAGGAATGGTGACTATGACATCTATGGACAGAGATTCGATCCGACCGGGGATACAACCGGACTTGGAGGAAATTTCCTGATAAACGATGACGGAGGTTCCTGGGGTCAATATGACCCATCCTGCGGGATGGATAAATTAGGTAATTTTGTTGTTGTATGGGGGGATGACAGGGACGGTAATCGCAATATTTATGGGCAGATTTATGATAATGGAGGTAATCCTCAAGGGAGTAACTTCCGGATAGACCAATGTCCGGGAACAGAGGGGCAATATAACCCTAGTGTTTCAATGAACGAGAATAATTTTGCTGTAACCTGGGAAGATTCCAGAAAAGACAGGAGTATTTATAAGAGGAGATACAACAATAGTGGAACACCTGTGGCTAATGAGATGAGGGTGAATGATGTGGATGGAACAAAAAATCAACAATATCCAGCAGTTGATATGAATGCAGCTGGCAATGTTGTTGTGACCTGGGGGGACTACCGTATCCCCAACGGAATATATTTCCAGAGACTTACAGCTGATGGTGCTCCAATCGGTGTGAATTCCTGGATATATTACGGGAATAAACCGGATGTTTCCGTGGCAGGTGATGGCAGTTTTGTCATCACGTATGATTATTACCCCAATATCTACTATCAGATGTTTAACGCATCCGGGGATTCGATCGGTTCGCCTCAGATTGCAAATGATACAATCTATCAGTCGCGTTATAGCTCTTCCATTGATATGGATGCATTGGGCAACTTTATAGTAGCATGGCATGATTACAGAAATGGAGATTATGATATCTATGCGCAGAGGTTTGACTCATCAGGTGATACAATAGACGTAAATTTCAGGGTAAATGATGATGTGGGAACGACATCTCAGGACAATCCAGTTATTGCCATATCTCCTTCGGGTAGATTCCTAATCACATGGTATGATTACAGGAATGGAGATTCTGATATCTATGGTCAGGTGTATGATGCGAGTGGTAGTCCGGTTAGCACAAATTTCAGAATAGATGGTGATGCTGGAACAAATGGTCAATATTATCCTGACGCAGCAGTGCTTTCTGATGGCAATTTCATTGTTGCATGGTATGATTATCGTTCTCCTCAGGGCATCTACGCTCAGGTTATTGATTCACTTGGTGCCCCTGTTGACACAAATTTCAAGGTGAGTGATGCATATGGATATTATCCCTCAGTAAGTGCATCCCCGACAGGTGGATTCGTAGTAACCTGGTATTGTTATCAGGGTAGTAACCCTACAAATATCTTCGCCCAGAGGTACAACCCTGACTACAGTCCCGATGGTTCAAACTATCAGGTGAATAACGAGATCGAGGGATTGAATCCAGACCAGTATAATCCTGATGTTGCAACAGATGGAACGAATATCATCTTCACCTGGCAGGGCCCAAAATGGCAGAAAGGATTTGATATAGCAGTAAAGGTAGTGGAATGGAATTTCAATTCTGTTGATGAGATAGAGACATTTACTGAAAGTATAAAACTGCTACCCAATATCCCGAATCCTTTTTCTGAATCTACGATTATACGATATTCAGTGGATAAACCTCGGGAAGTAAGGATAGGAATATATGACCTTACAGGAAGGGAGGTCTGCACATTAGTTGATGGTAAGGTAGGAACTGGCGTTCATCGAGTAACATGGAATGGAATGAATTCAAAGGGTGATGGGGTCCCTGCAGGTATCTATTTCTGCCGGTTAGAATCAGGGGATAAGATTCAATCAAGGAAGATGGTGCTGCTAAGGTAGGATTTGGGGGTTAGGATTTAGGGGTTAGTTCGGCACTTATGACAAATAGATTCAAGAGCCTTACGGGGCGAGCCATCGGTTCGCCCCTACAACTATAATAAAAAGAAGGGGTCGAGGAGCAGAGGATTCAAGTAAAAGAATAAAAACAGTGAAGAAGCCGTGGCTAAAAAACCGAGTTTATTGGGTTTATTGAGTTCATAGAGTTCGTTGGGTTCGTAGGGTT
>JAGLZA010000044.1 GCA_023131835.1 Caldifarciminota bacterium | reverse complement strand
GTTCGTGGAGTTCATAGGGTTCGTGGAGTTGGAAGCCCAGCACAGAACCCTTCCGAGGTTGCTTCACCGGGGTCGAGCAGGAAGATAGAGATTGCTTCACGGAGCGGAGCAGGAAGAAGAGTTCGCAATGACAATTTTTTGGGTTCATTGAGTTTGTCAGGTTCGTTCCTAATTAACTATTCGACCATTTAACTATTTAACTAATTCCCATTGCGAGATTTGCGAGAAAAATGGGGGTAGTGCGTTATTCATTAACCTTGACAGAAAGAGCAGTGCTTATATACTTCAATTATAAAAATAGGAGGTATTAATGTCTAAATCTCATATAATTTGTATAATGTTTTTACTTGTTACGCCGCTCTTTGCCGCTACCTGGGTAGTGGATACAACAGGAACAGAAGGCGACTCGCTCCAGTTAGCAATCGATGCCGCATCGGCTGACCCTGGAATAGATACAGTGCTGTTGATGAATGGAACATATCATGTAGCGATAAACGCTGACTCAGGCCTTTATATAAGGAGCAATGTGGTATTGAAAAGTCAAAGTGGAGCACCTGTTTGTACCCTTACCGCTATATCAGAAGACTATGTGGATACAGCATACCATGTAATAACCCAGGCATATGAATGGGTTAACGATTTTGTAATAGAAGGTCTTACCATAACACAGGGTAGTGCAAGGGACTCAGAAGATAGGGGTGGTGGAATTTGCCTGCACTGGATTGGAGGGACATTTGGTATAATCAAGGATAATGTGATAACAGAGAACACATCATCTTATTGTGGTGGTGGCATTTTTATAGATGGTGGCGATACGACCCTTAAATTTATAAATAATAAGATTATGAACAACACAGCCGCAAATTGGGGTGGTGGTATGGCAATATGGTTCTCTGGAAAATGCACATTAAAGGGTGATTCAATAGTGAGTGATTCAGCAGGGAGCTCTGGTGGGGGTCTGCATTTCTATGGAGGTGGCTATGCCATTGTTGACAGTTGTGTCATTAAGGATAACTCTGGACCTGGTAATTCCGGAGGAATAGAGATATGGAATGGATGTTCTCCTGTCCTTACAAACAATGTGATAGAGGAGAATACTGCTGTAAATGGTAAGGGTGGAGGCATTGGCATTTTTGATGATTCATCTCCTGTAATTAGAAATAATACAATAAAACGTAACATAGCGGACGATGGAGGTGGAATATCTATAGCGAATTCTAACTGTGCTCCAATTATTGAAGATAACAAGATTAGCGGTAACTTTGCAGGCGGTGACGGCGGCGGAATTTTAATTTATTGTAGCGGGGGAGCAAATCTGACCCCTGAAATCATTGGAAATGAGATAATGAGTGATACAGCAAGATACGGTGGTGGTATCTATATCTACTCGTACTCTTCTACAAATGTATCACCAATAATCAGAGGAAACAAGATAACAGATAATTATACTCTCTTCTATGGTGCTGGTATTTATACCTATATCTATCCTGAGAATTCATTATGCTATCCTTCTATTGTGAGTGATACAATAAAATATAATGTTGCAGACGGTGAAGGGGGAGGGATATTCTGGTATGGTGGTGATTTTACTATAATCGACTCCTGCATTATAAGGGGAAACATAGCTGATACATTATCGAATCGGTCAGGGGGTGGAATTGCAATACTCAACACTGATCTCACATTCAGCCATAGTCTGGTAGATAGCAATATAGCAAGATTAGGCGGAGGAATCTATATTTCATCAACAGGTTCTCCTACACTCGATGATATAACCGTCACCAACAATTATGCCACCTATGTGGGAGGGGGTATTAATGTTGGAGTCACGGATAACCCTGTTATCAAGAATGGAGTGATAAGTTATAATCGTGCAGGAGTAAATGCAGGGGGTGTCTATATCAATAACTCGCATCTATTATTGGACAGCAATTTAATAATGCATAATGAATGCGAGAAAGGTGGGGGTATTTCTGTTTATAGGGCATTCCCCACCATCAGTAATAATACAATATCATACAACACTGCAACTACAAAGGATGGAGCAGGCATTAAGCTTCTGCAGGCCACAAATTGTACCATTATACATAATGACATAATCCATAACACTGCTGCTGACGACGCAGGTGGCATATATATGGAGAGTTGTTCACTCACCACTATCATCCATAATACGATATCCTATAATACGGCTGCTGATGGAGGAGGTGGGATTCATATTGTTTTCTCCCCTATAGAAATAACAAATAACTGTTTTAGTCATAATGAAGCTTGGACTGGCGGAGGTTTATATATCAACTCCTGTAGCCCTGGAATCCTCAATTTGGAAGGGAATGTAATAAGTTATAACACTGCTTCTTCGGAGGCTGGCGGAATCTACAATTATTGGTCTCATACCTCGTTAAGGAATAACACTATATTTGGCAACTATGCACCAACAGCCAGTGCACTCTACAATGATCTCTATGGAATCTCAACTATAGAACATTGTGTCTTCGGAATGAATATAAACGATCTGAACGACTTTGCAATCTATGTTGGTGGTGATACAGTCTCTATTGACAGCTCATTTATAGTGGATAACGCAGGACTTGCTCGGATTTCTTCATCAACTGATGGATTCAGTATTTATCAATCAAACATCTACTTCAACACCTATCAGCCCGATACAGAGATATACAATCTTTCTTCGATGCAGATACCACTTACGAATAACTTCTGGTGGGATACAACCGATGCGAGTATAGCAGCGAAGATATCCGGGCCAAATAACCATACACCGTGGGAATATGACTTTGTAGCAGGTGCACCCGGAGAACCTTTGACAGTTGATTCTGTAAGAATCTATGATGATACTACCTATTCAACCCTTGTTGACTCAATCTGGGGACCTGATACGCTTTACATAAAGGTATGCGGTGGGGATAGGTCCTCAGGTATTTATGAAGCAGCAATTGTAATTATCAAGTCCTCTATCTATCCGGATGGTATAGCGGTTGCTCTGATGGAGACCGATACGAATTCAGGGATATACCAGGGAGAGATGTATGTGCTGGAATCTGTTGGAAGTGACGAGATTAGACCGGATGACATATATCAACGTATAAAGGTCGATTCAATAGCTGACCTCATTACAGCATATGCAAATACTGACACTATGAATAGTTACAGTGTTGTATATAAGCAAACATCAGGTATAGAGGAACAGCCCGAACTACCAAAGATGTTTAGTTTCTCACAGAATACACCCAATCCTTTTTCCAGACAAACCGTTATAAAATATCAATTACCAGTAGAAGTTCGGGTCAATATAAGGGTTTTTGACCTCTCCGGAAGATGCGTGTGTTCACTGCTGGACAGAGTGCAACCACCAGGGTATTACCATATCACCTGGGATGGAGAGGATAACAAAGGCAGAAAATTGCAGGCAGGTGTTTACTTCTACAGGATAGTTGCTGGCAAATACGATTCGATAAAAAAGGCAATAATATTGAGATAGGAGAAGTTAGTTAACCTATCTTAATAACAATCCTCCGAACACAGATGGGTTGTGTGACCATTCAGACATCCAGAGTGCGGATTCATTGTTTCGCTGCTGTTTTCGCCTGATATTCATCTTTATCTCGGTCTCATCACCTGAAAGCCCAATCTCACTAAATGGTATTTTAAATTCCATAACCCAGCTATCCTTACCTTTTTCGCATTTGACTTCGTATTTTCCGTTCCAGCTTATGTCCTTTTTGTACTTCTCCAGATAGACCTTCTGGTCCCAGATTGTGCCAAGGGCACTTATGTAGATATGGTAGACATTCTTTTCATTGGGTGAGAACATAAACCCAATTGCATCATCTGTATACACCTGGTCGTCCCTTTCTTTCAGTCTGGCTTTCAACTTATCCATTTCCCTATCATAACATCTTGCGTATATATAAAGATTCTCATCATCGTGCATAAAGTATACCTCAGTATCATCAGCCTTAGTCCTGCTTTCACCAAAACCCGCAAAAACCCTCGCGACCCCGGCCCCCTTCCATTCTCTTTTTCCTATCTTTCCATCTATCACAGGCGCCTTCTTTGCCCCAGGGCATATAATCATCTTTTGAATCCAGGCAGGATGAGAATATTCATACTGCTTATCCCTTCCAAAAGGATATACAAATTCCATTCTTGGAACCGGGTAAAAACTCCCTTTTTGCACAAACTTGAAACTGGTCTTAAGGGTGTCTCCTTTTTCTATCTCCGGTGATTTCTTATCAGGCCTTACATCCCAGTTTTTATCATACTTAAAGGTTATATCACTTTTTATGGTTTTATCGGTATTGTTGATAATGGTTACAGTAACATCAACAACTTTTTTCTTCTGACCAAAAATCTTCTCTGCATCAAAGGATATGAGATTCGTGGGGATTTTGTATGACATTTTTTCTTCTTCTATGGTAACAAGATCATCATTGTATATATTACCCGCCTTAATAATCGAGGCTTGTAGTTTATCCCCATCCACTTTGCACCACATAAATTGATAGAACATTCCCAACCCTACATTCTCTTCTCCTCCCCAACTGCCGCCAGAACTTCCAACAAGTATGTATTTGATTCCATCGTACTCATTACTTGCATATTGATGCCAGTGACCTGTAAATACAGCATCAACATTGTTCTCCTTAAAAATGTTATGCATCTTATCCTCTTTTCCCTCGGCAATTACATTTGCCCAAAATGGCTTATGCATAAATACAAATATATTCTCTTTATCCCTGTTTTCTCTTAAGTCTTTTTCAAGCCATTGGATCTGCTCTTTATCCATCTCTTCAAAATTCTCAGCAATCGCATTATTCAGAATAACAAAGTGGGAATTTTCATAGTCGAATGTATAGTAGGGTTTGAATCCTGTTTTCTCTGAGAAAACCTCCTCACTCACTTCACAGTATATATCATGATTTCCTGCGGTATAAAAAACCGGGCAGGTAATTACCTTCATAGACTCCAGTATTTCATCCCACTCTTTTATTGCAACCTCTCGACTCTGGTACCCCTCGATTTGGTCCCCTACTGTAACTATAAAATCAGGATGGAGCCTTTCCATATCCCTCAAGACCATCTCAAACGCCTCCTGATTGGCTCCGCCGGTCCTGTCGCCGAGAACTGCAAAGTGATAGTCATCCGAGGCTTGAACATTCTGTAAACATACAAAACCCAACAGTGCTAACATACCATATAAAAATATCCTTCTCATACCTCCTCCTTTTTGTTAAGCCATTATACCCTGATATATATTAATTGTCAAGATATTGAATAGACTCCTTACCCCTCCTTTTTTAACCACAGAGGTCACTGAGAACTAAAAAGCCCCACCATTTCCCTTTATTTTTTGTGTTTTTAGAGGACACAAAGATAGTCGCTTCGCTCCAATTGAAGATTGAAGAGTGCAAATTGCAAAATGCCCTATCACCTCACAC
>JAGLZA010000439.1 GCA_023131835.1 Caldifarciminota bacterium | reverse complement strand
CAGAGAGGTACTTCGCACTTTGGTGCTTCACACTATTGTGTTTCGCACTATCACAGATAAAAAAGACAAAGAAATCTTCAAGCAGATCCCCCGGGCCTATCAGATTGAACTGATCAAAATAGTGCCTGAGCTATCTGATAGATCGACAATGAATGAACATGTCTTTATGGTAGATAAGTTCAGACTCTTTGAGGGTGTAAGGAGATTATTAGCGTTGCAATGTTCAACCACACCTTTGTTTATCTGCCTGGATAACATCAATTGGGCGGATGATGCCTCATTGGAACTTCTTCATTACCTGATCAGGACCTTAAAAGACAGTCCTGTGTTCTTCTTCCTGATCTATCGTGTTGAGGAGGTAAAGGATAGTTCTTTTCAAGAAGTATTGCATCTAATGGGACGTGAACGGCTCTACGAGAATATAGGACTTGACCCATTGAAGACTGTTGATGTTGTTAGGATACTTTCATTTATTATAGATAGTAATCCTTCAGTTGAACTTACTGATTATATATTTAAGGAGACGGGTGGTAATCCCTTCTTCATCGAGGAGTTAATGAAATCTTTAGAGACAAATGATGCCATTGTCTGGGAAGATAACAAATGGATATTTGACAAAGATAAAAAAGTTATCATCCCCTATTCGCTTGAGGGTGTTGTTGAGAGGAAACTTGGTATGATGAACAGTGAGGCGCATTCTCTATTAGAGTATGCAGCAGTTATCGGCAGAGAATTTGACTTTAGTTTCTTACAGGACATAACAAAAATGAATGAGGGACAACTCTTCGATTTAATGGATGAGATATTAGAGATGAGATTATTAAGAGAGACTGGCGGGGAGCGCTATTGTTTTTCCGAAAATATAATAAGGGATCTGATCTATCAAAAAATACCAGGGGTTAAATTAAAACATTATCATCAGACAGTTGGTGAGAAACTATTGAGTCTTTCTAAAGACCCTAAAGACCATCTTGAAAAAGTAGTAGAGGAATTATCAAATCACTTTTACTTAAGTGAAGATTGGGATAAGGCAATAGAATATAGTATAATTGCTGGTAATAGGGCAAAAGATGCTTATGCGAATCAGAATGCGATAAGGTTTTACACTCAAGCAATTGAGAGTTTCCCCGAAAGTGAAGTTGATGAGAAAGAGATAAAAGAGATTGAATGTTTGAAGAAACGAGCTGAGGTATTAAATTTGATTGGAGAGAATGAGAAGGCGGTTGTAGATTTAGAGGAGGCTCTCAGAAAGGCACGAAAGATAGAAAACAAAAAATTTGAAGGTGACTGTCTTATTGGAATCTGTAATTCTTATGCAGATTCAGGTAAGTATAAAGATGCTCTAAAAAATGGCAATTTGGCACTGAATGTCTACCAGAAGATAAAAGATTCTAAAGGTGAGGCAAAAACCCTTAAAAGCATCGGGAACATACACTGGAATCTTGGTGAGTATTCTACGGCACTGGAATCTTTCCGGAATTCATTAAAAATAGAAGAAGAAATGGGTAATCGCAAGGGTGAGGCGCAAATTCTCAACAATATAGGCGTAGTTTATGACGTTCTTGGTGAATTTTCTACCTCATTGGAGTTTTACCAACGTTCATTAAAGATAGATAAAGAAGTTGATAATCGCAGAGGCGAAGCGATATGCCTCAACAACATCGGTATAATTTATAATAATCTTGGTGAAAGTTCTACCGCATTGAAGTTTTATCGGAGTTCATTAAAGATAACAGAAGAGATCGGTGATCGCAAAGGCGAGGCGAGAAGTCTTAATAACATTGGAACTACTCACTGGTATCTTGGTGAATATACTATTGCACTGGAGTTTTTCCAGAATTCATTAAAAATAGATGAAGAGATAAACAATCTCAGAGACGTGGCAACAAGCCTCAACAATATTGGTATGACTTATAAGAATCTTAGTGGATATTCTACCGCACTGGAGTTCTACCAACGCTCATTAAAAATAAGAGAAGAAATTGGTAACCGAAAAGGCGAACTAGAAAGCCTTGCAAGTATTTGTGATACATATCTTGAGGTAAATGATCTTTCAAATGCCGAATTGTATTGCAACAAGGCCTATTCAATCGCTCAGGAAATTAAATCTAAACCACTTATAGCTGAAGTCTCGCTCTATCTTACATCATTCTATTTAGAAAAGAATATCCTCAATAAGGCAAATATGAAATTAAAGCGAGTCTTATCCCTTGCCGAAGAACTTGATTCAAAGAGAATTAAGGGAGCGGCACTTTGTCTTTCTGGTCAGTTCTATACAAAAAAGAAAAAATGGGATAGGGCAAAATTTTCGTTTAAGCAATCAATTGAAATCTTTGAGGAATTAAAAATTAAATATAGACTTGCTAAGGTTTTTTATTACCAAGGGTTAATGTTTAAAAACTCTGGCGATAAAATTAATGCAAAAAAATACTTTACTAAAGCAATGAAAATTTTTAATGAGATTGGCTCAAAAGGTTGGACTAAGAAAATAAAGGAAGATTCCATTTTTAGGCACTGATTTTTGCCACAAAGACACAGAGAACACAGAGGAAATAATAGGGTCAGACCTTGAATTGTGAATAGAGTTGACATTTTGATAAAGCATATAACTACTTCTACTGCAGGGAATCTCATAATGGTGGATGATGACAATGAGTCAACCCTTCCCGTAAGATACATCTATGCGGGAAAGAGACTTCTTGTGTGATATATGATATAGGGATGGTGCATTAATTTGTGACAGTAGTAATTGAGTTTGGGCGAGGGAACCTCGCACCTACAATCGCACGAATAAATTCGTGCCTACAATTCGTTTACCCCGTTAGATAAAGAAATTATCTGACGGGGCGGGCAAGTTTCGCTACTCCAGAGAGATTTGCGTTCTTTGTGAGAAAATCTTTGTATTGAGATTGCTTCACTGGGGTCGGGCAGGAAGAAAAGTTCACAATGATATCAAAAAGGGACAAGGTATACCTTGTCCCTACAAAAATCGCGCCAGGGATATCGCCCCTACTATTTAACTATCTTCCCATTCAACCACTTAACTATTCTTCCTTTGTGTCCTTCGTGTCTTTGTGGTAAAATAAAGGGGGGGTGATGATGGGCTCTCTTTCTTGAATTACAAAATTTAAGGGGGTGGTGAAGGGCTTTGTGTCCTTCGTGTCTTTGTGGTGAAATTAGGGTTTGG
Source organism: Caldifarciminota bacterium (assembly GCA_023131835.1). GTDB lineage: Bacteria > Hydrothermota > UBA3072 > UBA3072 > UBA3072 > JAGLZA01. The sequence continues at coordinate 25 of JAGLZA010000439.1, read as the reverse complement.
TGTTTGACAAAACAGAAAAAAAGCA
>JAGLZA010000438.1 GCA_023131835.1 Caldifarciminota bacterium | reverse complement strand
TATACTCTGTTTCACTTCCTTCTTTGAATAACCTCTTTCAACTAGATTCTTATGAACTTCGTACAATGATTGTTCAAATACGTTACGTCTACCTTTCTTTTCTCTCCTGGCTGGTCCTGTTCGTGCTTCTCTACCTGCACGTAATAAAGCTAACCTTCTATCTTTCTCTTCTTGTGGTAACTTAGCCCAAGCAGCTTTACCTGCTGCTACTCGTTTAGGATCCTTAACTCTATGTCTAGGTAATATCTCTTTCAATTCCCTTACTGTTCGATGAACTAATTCAGGATCCAACTCTCTCTTCCTTTTAGGCATGGAACATTCTAGAAACTTCTAGAAACTTCTAGAAAGATCTTCTATAAATAGGCATATGCATAGTGACGTGGACCAATCAAATTAATTAGAAAGCGAACCCTAGGTGCTATATATATGAGTGTCACTCGGCAAAATCGAGTATATATATATTATACTACATACATCTATACTATATATCATGACTACTATCAGAGATCTGCCGGCAGAGCCGGAAGTAGAGGCATTTCGAGAACTCACGAAATATTTTGAGAGATATTATCATACTGTATTGGTCACTCCTGAGAAAACCATCAGATTAATGATGGAGTGGTTAGAACTCCACATAGGTGAGCTAGAAAATGAAAATTTTGAAAGTTTAGCTGCAATCTTCTGCAAAGATGCAAGTTTGTCACATCACGAATACAAATTTGTGTTATCGAAATACAACTATCATCAGTACACTGGAGATATATATCGCGCAACTTCAGAGATATCGTACTTAGTCGATCAAAGCGATTTCAGATGTTTAGTTGGAGAATGGGATTCATCAGAAGTTATTTTGTTTATGTTAACTGCTGCTGCTGTTACAAAGCGAAGACATATGTAATTGAATAAAGGGACATTTATTCATATGTGACTTGTCCTTCTTTGATATCTGAATATTCTTGAAGTGAAATGTTGACATAACGGAATAATATCTGCATATACATAGTTCCAGTTGCAATCATTGATTCACTGTCAAATTGCAAATACAGATTGTCAGTCGCAATTAATCTACCTATACCTCCTCCAGTTAAATCAATTTGACCATCTCTCCTAAACACCGCGCTTCCTGCTGATCCTTTCATAACAGTGTCGAATTGATATATACATCCTCTTTCAGACATATTTCTTGGCGATGATGCTTCCGATACTGTTGCTAATGTCCAAAATTGTCTATCTAAATCTGACGTTGCATCTTCAGGGTTAGGTATAACATAGAATATCTTCAATAGTTCCACAACCGTTCTCTTGTTTGCTCTGAATTGTAATGCTCGAAGTGCTGCTAAACCTGTAGGTATCTGTACTTCAACAAATCCATTAGCTGAAGGTTGCTCTGCCTTTACTCTGAATACTTGCGGGAATACATCGATAACTTTAGACATTCTGAAAGAGTAGTCTCAACAATGTAAAAGCTGAACTTCCTGGAGGTACTATTCCTATAGCTTCGGCGATCGGTAATGTATTCTTGATAATGTGCAACTGTGCCTTTAAAGGTACTGTAGCGACTTTGATGGCTTGTTTGATGAACTTTCCAAAGAACTGTGGTAATGGATTCTGTAATTGAGGCAAGTCGGATACAGGTGCGTTCTTACGACGCTTCTTAACTAATCCCAATTGACCTTTCCAATCTTG
>JAGLZA010000437.1 GCA_023131835.1 Caldifarciminota bacterium | reverse complement strand
CTCGAAGAATCTATTTCCGTGTCAGATGAAGAAATCAAGGCAGCTTGCAAACGGGAAGGCCTGGACCCGGAGATGAGAAGGGCAACGTATCCTTCAGGAAGAGACCCTGAAATAGAAAGACTTGTCCAGCGTATCAGGCAGAAGAAAAAGGAAGAGGCATTGGAGCAATGGGTCAAGGAGTTGACCCGGACATCGGAGATCAAGATTTATCATGAAGTTTTAGATGGTATTGCAAGGGAAAAGTATGACCAGTGAAAAAAGGAGCAGGCCGTCTCTCTTCAGGAGAAAGTATCTGGTACGGAAAGACTTCCAGGTGGTTTTGGCGGCCATTCTTGCTGCAATCCTGACAATAGGATTCCTGTCATCAATCGTAATTCTCTACTTTCTTACAGAACAGAACCTTACAGCCAGTTTTCAGGATTTTCAACTATCCATCAATAAAACGAACGATTATCTTCTTCCACTTTTGCTCTGCATCAACGGTTTGCTCTGCTTTGCCGGTTTGATTTTGATCGCCTTTGTTGTTGTGACCAGAACCCACCGGATTGTAGGTCCCCTTGTCAATTTAAGCAATTTCTTTAAGAAACTGAAAGAGGATGGAGACCTAACTCAGATCTTCAAAACAAGGGAAACAGACCAGTTAAAAGACATTGAGCATGAGTTTAACGAACTGCTGGTTGGTTCGCGCAAGCGGGTTTCTGCGCTTAAGGAAGATGCGGCCTCTTTGAGTTCACTAAGCCGGGACCTGACGGTAGATACGGCGGAACAAGAGAATATTCGCAGAAAAATCGTAGAAACGGCAGATGAACTTCAAAACAAATTTGACTATTACAAGACCTGATACTTCTTCACGAAAAAATGTGCTTCTCCATATTTTTCGCTCAAACAGGAACAAAACGTCAGGAGTCTTCGCTTCTTTTTTGCTGGTGCAACTGATCTTGCTTTGTTCAAGCCCTCTTGCCCTGTCCGACGAGTACCAGGATTGGCAGTCCTTTGTCATTATCCCGGACAAGGCGACAGTCAGGTTTACGGACGTGCATCACCTTGAAACCATGGACAAAGCCCTGAAGGCGGATTTCATTGATAAAACCGTGTTAAGAAGTTTTGGATTTTTGAGCGGCGAAAGAGCGGACGCGGTGAAAGAGCGTTTGAAAGCCAAAATCCTGGGCATCTTGCACAGAGTGCAACTTATCCTGGGGATGCATCTTAAAAGGGTGAAACTTGACCTTTTTCTCTTTGAAACCCGTCAGGATTTTGATCGTTTCTATCTGACGACCTTCGGGTTCCCGAGTCCGGCTCATTCAATCTACAAACAAGAGCGCAATGCCATCTATTTGACCCTTTCCGAACTTACCACCGGGGTGCTGGCTCACGAGATGGGCCATTTTGTGATTTGTACTTACTGTCTGGTGCCGCCTCCTGCCAATGCACAGGAAATCATGTGCCAGTACCTGGATCAACATATTCGAGAAAGAACCTTTCAGGGTTTGATTATTTCACAATAATACTGGTACCTACTCAGGTTGTTAGCTACCCGCAGGCAGTTCCTGCTCTCACCGCCCCTGGTTTCTTGGTGGCCCTGGTTTCTTTATTGGCAGCAGGGCTGATTATGAGAAGGAGTAAGGAGTAAACCCTGAACCCTGAACAAAGGAATATCTATGGAATTCAAAATACCCTTACGCGGTAATAAAAAATTGCAGGTTCTGGTGAATCGAATCAATGCGGATCGAGAGTTGTTTCAAATTTGGAAATGCGCGAATGTCAATGCTGTGGATCGTTCAGGCATTAGTGATCATGGCGAGGTGCATATTCGTATTGTGGCCAATGCCGCGTTGCGCATTGTCCGATTGTTAGTGAAAGCGGGGGTTGAGCCAAGTGTAGTTGCACATCATGGATTGACCAGCGAAGATGCAGAGTTGATTGTGGTACTGG
>JAGLZA010000436.1 GCA_023131835.1 Caldifarciminota bacterium | reverse complement strand
TGAATAACCTGAAACGCGCAACCCGTAACCCGCAACTATCATGCACGACACAAAAATAAGCTATTACAAAATGGAGCTGATAAGTTGCGTTGTAGGGTTATTGACAAGTAACTGATATTATGTAAGACAATGGCATAAAATATGCTTTTATAGTTTGATAAATTAAGTTTGATTATTCGTAAAAAGTAGAAAAGAACTTTTTACGAGACGTTATCGCAAAATAACTCAAAATCAACAAATATGAGAGTGAAAGGAGAATTGATGAGCATTGGCGACATAAAAGAAGGGGTATCTCGCTTATCTATAAAAGAACAAGCGGCTCTTGCCTACTGGATAATTCATAATTTGGAGGCGGTTACTGAAGATGAAGATATGGTTGACGTTGCTTGGCGAAAGGAAGTTCGAGCAAGGGTCCAAGCAATTAAATCTGGTAAAGTACAAATGATACCAGGAGAAAAAATGTGGAAAGACATCTTAGGCAATTATGTTAAGACAATCTGAATATCATCTCAACCGGACTGCCTTTTCTTTGCTTCTTTCTTTTGCTGTACATTTCCTCCAGTTTTGTGCCTTTGACAAAGCTTTTAGGTTTTACACGGCAGCCGGTTAGCTTTAGAAGCCAATCAAAGTAAGGAGTAGCAAATGGGTGATTGTAAATTTTGTGGAAAACCAGCAGGTTTTTTGCGTGGCGCGCATAAAGTGTGCGAGTTTCTGCATAATGAAGCCAAAAATAAAATCATTTCGCTTGTAGAAAATGCTGGCTCACAAGGTGGAAATCTCCCGTCCTTAGAAAAGAACATTAACGAAGAGGCAATATCTGGATATATCGATAAAACAAAAGCAAATCAGCTGATGGTTGAGGGATGGGAAAAAGCCGTGGAACGAGCATTCGATGACGGAGTTTTAACCGATGATGAGGAATCAAGCCTAACGGAGTTAATGGCTCATTTTTCTCTATCTCAAGCAGAACTAGATAAAAATGGAGCATATTCCAAAATTGTCAAAGGTGCTGTATTGCGTGATATTTTTGAAGGAAAAATACCCGAAAGAGTAAAAGTTGATGGTAATCTTCCTTTTAATCTACAAAAAACTGAAAAAATTATTTGGGTATTCCAAGACGTTGAGTATTACGAACAAAAGAAAAAAACACAATATGTAGGTGGCTCGCAAGGTGTCAGTATACGCATAGCAAAAGGTCTTTATTATCGTGCTGGTGCATTTAAAGGAGAAAGAGTAGAAACTCATGAAACTATCCATGCTGATACAGGTTTACTTGGTGTAACAAATAAGCATATTTATTTTTCTGGTGGGGCTAAAAGTTTTCGTATCAGACATGACAAAATCGTTTCATTTGAGCCATTTTCGGATGGTATCGGTTTACAAAGAGATGCAGCAACGGCAAAACCACAATCGTTTGTAACTGGCGATGGGTGGTTTACATATAACCTTATCACCAATGTTGCACAGTTGTAGCGTTGGCTTCTAACAATCGCATACACTCGGACAAAATAAAGCTGCGCCGCTACGCTCTGCATCTTTATTTTGCCGGTGATGCGAAGCGTTCATCAAATAAAATGGAGGGATAAATTATGGGTGTAAAAAGAAAAAAAATGTATGAACTTTTAACGAACAATAAAGGTTTTACCCTGATTGAAATGGCCATTGTCTTGATTATTATCGGTATTATTATCGGGGCGGTGGTTAAGGGCAAGGATATTATCAAAAGTGCAGAACAAAAGAGATTATACACTAAATTTGTACAATCCTGGCAGTTGGCATATAATACATATTATGACCGGACAGGATGGATACTTGGTGATGTTGACGATGCTGATAACGGTACACCACCTGCCACTCGAGATGGTCATTGCGCAAGTGCGACTTGCACTAATTTGGTTTTGCAACTGAAAGCTGTTGGCCTGGATGTTCCGGTTCAGGGTTCCACGGGTAGTGAATGTGTAAGGACATATACAGACTCTAGCCTAAGTTTATTACGAT
>JAGLZA010000435.1 GCA_023131835.1 Caldifarciminota bacterium | reverse complement strand
AATCTTTTAAAGATTCAAACTAAGTCTTACGTCCAAAATTCAATAAATTTTGAAAAATATGACATGTAACTCAAAGGAAGCTTATAAGTTTAAAACTTTTCCAAATATAGATTAGAAGTAGCTATGGCGCATCTAACAAGCAGAAATCATTATGTCCCAATTTGGTATCAAAAACGCTTTATAACAGGTGGAAAATCATCGTATTACTATCTTAATTTAGGCCCCAGGAAAAAGCGGCTGGAAGGAGGAAAAATTGTTGAACTGAATTCCTTATTTAATTGGGGGCCTAAAAAATGTTTTTGGGATAAAGACCTCTACACAACAAGGTTTTTGGGTATCCCAAATGATGAGATTGAAAGGCATCTATTCGGAGCAATTGACACAAGGGGAGCAAAGGCAATAGATGCACTTGTAACTGAGGACTATCAAAAGCTTTCTAAATTTTACACATCTGTATTTGAATATATTGACGCACAAAAAATAAGAACACCAAAAGGTCTTGATTGGCTTAAAGCGCAATACCCAGATATTAGGCACAATGCACTTTTGATGCAGATGCAGTCTATTCGTCAAATGCACTGTACGATGTGGGTTGAAGGTGTTCAGGAAATTATATCTGCACGAAACTCATCCGTTAAATTTATTATTTCAGACCATCCAGTCACAATTTATCACAAGAACTTTCAGCCTACTTCCAAAATATGTCAATACCCAAACGATCCATTGATATCAAGAGTAGGTTCACAAACTATTTTCCCTTTAGACTTTGAGCACTGTCTTATAATCACGAATCTGGAATACGCTCGTAATCCACATTCTGTAAACTTAAATACCGACAGAACAAATGTTCGCTATTTTGGTTATACAATCGGCAGGTGGGATATCGTAATCCGAAGCAAGGAACTAAAGGAAGAAGATGTAGTTAAAATTAACTATATTATTAAGAAGAGAGCAAGAAAGTATATAGCAGCATCTGAAAAAGAATGGCTCTATTCGGAGAAACAATTAAAAAATGTCAAATGGAACAAACTAGGAAGCGTCCTATTGCCGCCTGAAAATGAATTGTATCATTTCGGTGGCGAAATATTTGTAGGTGGAAAGGATGGCAAACTTGCTCATTATCAAGATGAATTCGGACGGCTGTTTAAAGATAGCCTTGATGAGTTGGAGGAAAAAATCCAGAGAATGGGAAAAGTTGGCAGAAACTCTCTCTGTCCATGCGGTAGCGGAAAGAAATTTAAGCGGTGTTGCTCCCCAAAGCTAGAAACAAAAAAATCAATCCTTTCATCATCATTTCAGAAACGCAATAGGATTTTTTTCAATGCAATAAATGATATCCTTGGATTTTCAGCGGGTAAGGATTGGGTTGATATCAGAAAGGATTTTAATGATGACCAAATAGTCAAACTGCATGAAATATACTCAACTATTTGGGGACCCGGGACAGACATTATAAATTTATTGAAAGATAGTGGGAAAAAACCAGGTGGCTTTTATTTTGGCATAAATCACCCAAGGCTCCTTTCCAGTAATATCCTCAGCTACGCTTTATATGCTGATAAAATTACAGTTATTAATCCTTTTCTAAATTCTTGGCATATTGCAGATAAATATAACCCTACCAAAAATCCAACTCAGTACAGGGCTCAAACAATCAAAAATATAGCATTTTTTTTATTGCTTTATCCATTGATAGCTCGCGGGGATGTGGATCTGATACCAAGTCCTTACGATTTTATGCCTGAATTGATGCACCATTCAGCCCAAATGGCGAAAAGCAGAACAAGAGGTTGGAAACCGAAAAAAGCCGACATTGACTATATAATGCCAATTTATAGGGCTGACCATAAATTTATAGTCCCAGATGAATTTTTATTGAAAAACGCAAAAGAGTCCATACCTGAACTGAAATCATATAGTGATGAAAAGTTAAAAGAAATATTACTGAATTTGAAATCAGGCGACCCTTTTGCACCTTTGACGGGAATCGATTCAGGAAAAGATAATGCCCAAATGACAATGATTCATAGTGGGGTGAATTTAGAGACCGCATTTTTTATTGCCCAAGTTCTTAATTCCTATATTTTTACAGATATCCCACTCAAATGGAACGAATTGATTGCAGCACAAAGTTTTGAAATAGTAAAATCTGAAAAAGATCCGTGGCAGCTTTTCATCGAAAGTGTTCAGCATCTCAAGTTGCGTTTTTTTCAACAAGTTTTGCCAGAATTCATATGTTTCATAAAGGATAGAGGTCGGCTAAATAACTTGAGGGTGACTTTTGCAGATTTCATCTCGGAATCTTCCAATATGAAAGACATTGAAACCACATCAAAGGTTGCGAAAAAATATTCAAAGCTTTTTGCAGATGAGATTGAGCGTAGTGAGATTGAATGGGAAAAAATTAATAATGATAGAGATGAATGGATTAAGCGTACTGGAATAGTCCCGTATTCAAAAACGATTGATGCTAATCTAAAAATCCTCTTGCCTTATGGAGGATTCAGCATAAATGATGCTTACCAATTATCCTTGCTTTTTGGTGGTTCAATATCTCATTCTAAAAGCATACCTTTCTCGATGTTTCTCCAGATAGGACAAGATAGGTTTACGGACTAATACAGACGATAAAGCCTTAGGATTCACAAAATAATAATGCTATCTTATCAGTGCCCAGCACCGTTGTCAAAAATTATGATACCTGCTATCTATACGCTAATCCAAGCCCCCCAGAAATGTTATGGGAATTGCGGGACATCCTTAGTTTATAAGTTCATATCGTCAAAAAGTGAATATGGCAAGGGGTCAAGTCTGCCTTTG
>JAGLZA010000434.1 GCA_023131835.1 Caldifarciminota bacterium | reverse complement strand
TGGGTTTCCAACCCTACGAACCCAACGAACTCAATGAACTCTATGAACTCAGTATCCCCACAACCATTTAACTGATACGGTAACGCAATAAACGCTATAAACTCGATTTGGGTTTCTGCCCACGACAATCAAAATGGAGTGGCGAAACTTGTTTCGCGCCCTGAGAAGCGCAGAGCAAGCTCTGCTACTCCGAAATCTGCGAATAAATGGCTGGGTGGAGAGGAATTTTGCATTTTGGACTCCTTGCCCCTAACAATGAATTCTTCCGTAGGGGCGTATTGCAATATGCCCCTACCAGATTCTTTTTCTCCCTTTCTCCTTCTGAAAACACAAAAAATAAAGGGGATTGGCGGGGCTTTGCGAACTTTGCTCTGTTTGCGTGCTTTGCGAGAAAAAAATGGGGGGTAGTGTGCCGATGTTTTCCCTTGACAAGTATCAATCTAATCATTATATAACAATAATGGAGATAAGGCAGAATAAGCTGACAGGGGAATGGATAATAATCAGTCCTGAAAGAGGAAAACGTCCCGGGGATTTCAAGAAAAAAGGAATAGAGGATAAAAAAATACCTGAATACGATAAGGATTGTCCCTTTTGTGATGGTAATGAGAAATATCTTATTCACCCTTTTATAATGGAAACGCAAGGGGTTAATGAAAATCCATGGCAGACAAGGGTTCTTCTTAATAAATACCCTGCTCTTACTCCTGAAAAGGATGTTTCTCGTTCAAAGAAGGGTATCTATCTCACAATGCCTGCTTATGGTCATCATGAAGTAATTATTGACCACCCAAAGCATAATATGTGTATAGGGTTGATGCAAGAAGAGGAAATCAGGGCAGTGATAGAAACCTATTGGAGACGCTATACAAAATTGATGGAAGATGAGAGAAATCTTATGGTTATCATCTTTCAAAACCACGGCGTGCAAGCCGGGACCTCGCTCGTCCATCCCCATTCGCAATTGATTGCTACCGGCATAGTTCCTTCTCACTTGCGTGTTCGGGAGGAAGAATCACTGCGGTACTTTGATGATTTTGGTAGGTGTGTGATGTGCGATATACTAAATTATGAGAACAAAAATAGGGAAAGGATGCTATTCGAGAATGATTCCTTCCTCTCCTTCATTCCATTTGCAGCAGAGGTCCCCTTTGAAATCTGGATTGTCCCAAGAAAGCATAATGCGAGTTTTGGAGATATTTGCGAAGAAGAAAGGGATAAACTCGCCTCTATATTCCGTAAGGTTATGCATCTACTATACGAAAGATTGAATGACCCGGACTACAATTATATGATACTAAGTGCCACCCGATATGCAGCTTTCGAACCTCATATCCACTGGTATCTTCGAATAAGACCTCGACTGACCACACAAGCAGGTTTTGAAATAGGCTCAGGTATATCCATCAATCCGTCTCTTCCGGAGGAAAATGCTGAGTTCCTACGCTCGGAGTTAAACAGATAAGACATTATGTGTTGGGTTTGTTGAGTTTATAGAGTTCCTAGCGCGGCAAAGCCGCTAAAATGTAAAAATACAAATCA
>JAGLZA010000433.1 GCA_023131835.1 Caldifarciminota bacterium | reverse complement strand
ACATTCATATCTTTCCCTCATCGCGCCTTGCCAAGCGGGTGCCTCAAGCATAGGCATTCCTGCCTAAAAATGGAAATTGAATCCCTACATGAGGAGACGGCAAAATCTTTTCTTTGCGATTTTTTTCTGATTCAAAGATCGGATCAACTAAAGAATCAATATATTTGGCTACTTTCCCGGGGATGATCCTGTAAAAACACTTCACGCAAACATTGGCGGGAATCCCTATCACCTCCACTTCGAGATCAACACCTTCCCTTCTGTAGTGCAAGTTGATCAATTTTGCATCCATTTCTCCCCCGCACTCAGGACATTTTCTTTTCTTCACCAAAGCCATGATTTAACCTCTTCATTTTTTTCTGATTTTGTATTTGATCCAATATTTGCTATCTGGAACATACGAAGTGACAATGACCGGTTCTTTCCAAAAAGAGTAATCAACAATAATATGAATATAGTCCCTGATACAAGTGCCGTCTCTGGTTGGATAATCATCCCCGAAAATATTTATTGCAGCCCTCTGACCAAGAGCTGCTTGAAGGACAAGTGGAATAAGATGGGTCTCCGGCTCGTGGTCTTCCCCCAATTCACCATCAGGGTCTGCACCCGCTGCATTAAAATAGCGTAAACAAACAGACTCTAATCCGTATGCATCTTTAAAGTCATCCAGAATTTGCTCAACCACAAGCTTTGTTCTACCATAAGGATTAATCGGATTCTGAGGGTGCTGTTCCGTTATGGGAATTTCAACAGGCTCTCCATATGTGGCGCATGAAGAGGAAAATATGAAGTTGCTGACATTCTTTTCAACCATAGCTTCAAGCAAGTTAAGGGTATTGGCAACATTATTTCGATAATATTTGGCCGGATCTGTAACCGACTCGCCAACATAGCAATACTCGGCAAAGGCCTCTTCAAATGCCTTGACATACTTGCCGGACGAACTGATCCATCCCGTGCGGACAGCGTCATCCACGTATTTTAATTCATTACCGTTAAGGTATGGTTGGCAGACAGGTATCATATTAACTCCAGATGACAGAGGGCAGCGCGTTTCGTCGAAGCGCGTCTTATCTTCTTCACCCATATAAGGCCCCTGTTTGATTTCTATCATCGACGTCTCTTCTAGCATCTCAAAGGAATGTCCGCCACCGCAAAGCAGGATCACGTCGCCGGTCTCAAGGATTCTGTGCTCCAGAAATACCTTATCTGAAGAGTAGAAATTAACGCGAACACGACCGCTGCGAACCAAAAGGACTTCCTGTGTATATAGAACCTGCCTGTTCACAATATTATGAACATGCGGCGCTATCTTATGCCCCTTTGGATGCTTCATAGAAGCAAGCTGCTGAGAAAAATTGGCAGGGGTAAAAATGTATGCCCGGCTCATCATACTCCGCCAGGATGATCAAAGCAATGGGCTCTAAGCCGTGGGTGATGGTTTCGATGTAAGAGTTTTTCATGGGTTATC
>JAGLZA010000432.1 GCA_023131835.1 Caldifarciminota bacterium | reverse complement strand
AAGATACATTGTGAAACTCAATATCGAAATTTTCAAGCTTAGTTTCTTCTTCTGGCTCAGGTAACGATGGTTCTTCAAGTACTTCATTGATTCTATCCGCTGCCTTTTCCATGAAGCGATGCTCTGGAAAGAATGTTCCCATAAAACGTAGAGGTGCGTAAAAATGAAGACTTATAACCAGGAAAATCAGAAAGATTTCAGTTTTAAGATCACCATCAAAAGTAAGATACGTGCCTAAGAGGAGTAGAAAGACGAAACCCACTTCGAGAATGGCAGAGTAAGAAAGAATAAACTTTCCTGCACCGAACTCAAGTTTTATAGCGGCGTCCTTTAGTTTACGCATTGAGCCATCGAGTCTACGGAACTTCCCACCTGTCTGATTGAAAGATTTAATAACTTTGATACCCATTAAATATTCTAATACCTGTGATGTTGTATCCTCCTGTGCATTCATTACTTTATCTGTACGGACACCTACTGTTTTTTCCGCCCATAATAACAATGGCAATGCAATAGGAACTGCAACTAACATAGCAATTGCAAGGCGCCAGTCAATGAACAGTAGAAAAATCGCAGCGATCGTTGAAAGGACTATACAACCAAAAAACTTTGAATAGAAGTAAGCAAGCATAAGTTCAATCTTTGCTACATCAAAGAGTACTGTATTGTTCAGCTCACCAATATCTTTACGTGCAAAGAATCCCATTGAAAGTTTTCTTAATTTTTCCCCGAGTTTTACCCTGGAAGAACATCCAATTTCTACACTTGAAATCGCATTACCTAAATGGGCATACAATGCAAATATCAGTCTGAAGATAAAAGCAACTACGAGAAACAAGGTCAGCAATAGTATTTTCTCTCCGGATAATGAATCATTAAATAGGTATTTCAACACAAAGAATAGTACGATCAGAGGAGCTGCTGCAAAGCACATTTCCAGAATAGTAAGATTTCGTGCATGGTTCAGGGATTTTAGATCGCCCCCTGCTGTTTTCTTGATAGCTTCAAACATTCCCTGCCACCTCCTCATGGAACACCCAATC
>JAGLZA010000431.1 GCA_023131835.1 Caldifarciminota bacterium | reverse complement strand
TATACCCAATCCGGTAAATACCTACTGTATTACTCCCATTTGACTGAGCATCCTTCGCACGAACAAGTATATCAACCTTACCCCATAAAGGTGAAGAAACCTGGTCGTACGTCCCCTCCCTGTAAAACATAAAATCATTTCCGCCCCAAACAGTTGTCAGATCGGTATCAGTGTAAGGATTAAGCCCGTTATCTAAAGGATTACTCATTCCGTCATTCACTTCAAAATGAAGATGAGGATGGGTTATGTCTTTTATGGTGCCTAGGACTGTTATTCCTGCTTCAACGGGATCGTTTACTGCGACCGAAGAATTTATATGGGTGTATTCATATTCAATTCCATCACCGCCTAAAACTTCAACACACTCATTATCATTATTTTTATCATAAATATCAGTAACAACACCATCAACCACAGGATATACCTCTGTGTCCGTTCCTTCTCCAATATCTACCCCTTTATGCAAATGTCCTGGTCTATACTCCCCAAGAGTTCCGGTTATTGGATGCTGGGAGTTAAATTGACTTACAGGCCATTGGTAAGAAGCAAGGAGCGGAATAAAAGAAATCAAAAAAGCGAATATAACACTTCTCTTTTTAAACATTTTTCTACTTCCCATTAATCCTTAAAATTCATTAGATGTTCCACATTACTCTGTTCTGTCTTTAACAATTTTCCATCCTTATTGAAGTGATAAATTTTATATTCACCAAAACCCGTTATTACACTAATTGTATCGTTCGATATATTCACCCTACCTTTAGAAGCATATCCTATTGCAATTTCCTCTTTCCTCCATAGTTCATTACCCTGAGCATCAACCACTACTAAGTCAGCAGAATAACGCTCCCCATGCTTTTCTGTTTTCATCTCGTAATTAATCCTTGTTACAAGAACTGCAAAATAACTGCCATCGTTTGAAAAGCTGATGTCACAAGATTGATCCTCTTTCTCTATCTTTTTTAAAATATTCCCATCCTTATCATACATAAAAACCGGAGCATCTCCCCATTCCAAATCAGGAACTCCAACCATATACTCACCGTTGGGTGAAAGATATATATTTTGAAGTTTATGTTTAAAACCCCATAAACTATCTCCTTCCGTATTAAAAACTACAATTCTTGATTTCAAAACCTCCTTCCCTGGAATCACTTCAACAGGAGCATTAATACGTAAATATTTTCCATTCTGAGATACTCCAACCCGAGCAGGACCTTTCTTCTCTGGAATATACCCTTGAACATCTATATCTTTCTTTAAATTTCCTTTTTCATTAAAGAACTTGATTGATTTTATAAGTGACTCACCATACCTCTCGATAATTTCCTTGCTACTCACCATTATTACCTTTGGATACTTTACAATTACTTTCTCAGATGATTCTCTTCCTTCTAATCCTTCTACCCCTAAAACTCTTGCTTCGGACACTGACATTTCTGTTTCATTAACTATTTCTTCTACTATGGTATCAGTAGCAGCCTTCTCGAAAATAGACTCCAACTTTACTTGAAACTTCTCTCTATTTTCCTCAGACATCCTGGCCATTCCAAACAAACCAAACCCAATTACTACTAAAATAAATAATACTGCCTTTTTATACATCTTTCCTCCTTATTTTTAACCTATTCGACTAAACAAATTATTTTTTCTATTTAAATTATTGTAAGAACACCAATCCTTTTGTCAAGTATATTCCCTGCAACATCCT
>JAGLZA010000430.1 GCA_023131835.1 Caldifarciminota bacterium | reverse complement strand
CAATTGAAGGTACTCAGGAAATGGCCGACAGATGGCAAGAACACCTAGCTTACGTCAAAAGTTTAGGTAATAGGAATAGCGATTGGATACATGTCGCACCCACTAAAAAAAATAAAGTGCTAAAGTTATATCAAAAATGTGGATCTATATCGAAAGTTGCCAAAGATCTACATCTCGCACGAAAAACCGTTGGTATAATTTTGGAAAATGCAGGGGTGCCAACATGATTGATAGTTCTACTGATGTAAAAGGGGTGACATGTCATGCATATTTCAAAGGTCGTGATGGCTTAGGTACGTGTAATACTAAATGTCAATGGTATCCTCCAGGTGGTAAATGCGTAATGCATGCACCCGATGAGGTGGTCTAATGGACTGTCCGGGTGAAGATTCAGACTCATTTCAGGTATGTATTGATTGTGGGGCCTGCAGGCCGGATCGTCCTGCACGTGCGGGTGACTTCCTTGAAATGCTCCACTTGCAAGAGCCTGATTATACAACTATTGCAGAGGCGGTGATGGCGTGAAGTGGAAACATGACCCTCCAATCCCTCCTACAATTATACTCAGGTCTACGAATGAATTCTACATCAAAGAAGAATCAGGCATAAAACCTAACACTGTGCGCCAAGTGGATTCTGTTGAATTGAGATATATTGAGAAAGCTGACTTAATCACAATTGAAAATATAGATACAGGCCAACATTTCACGCAGCAGATAACCGACTTGTCTTTACTGGGTAATATACTTGGAAAACCTCTTATTGTGATATCATGGAATCCAAATAAGGTGATCTCATGATCTGGAAATGTAATCTATGTAATCCACCTTGTTTGTTATCAATGGATACCAAGCCTGTTCCAAAATGTTTGAGTGTTCATAAGCATGGTGTTATTGCTGAATGGGTTCCAGTTGAAGGGATTATCTTGTCGGAGGTGCCGGCATGACTGTTCACATGCAACACCCTGATTATATAGCCCGCTCGCTTTGTGGCTGGGTTCTCAAACCACACGGTGTCAATGTGGTTCCATATGGATCTAAAAGCACGGATTGTCTGGAATGCAAACGGCTCTATAGAAGTGGTATGAAGGTGATGGATATATGAGCGACTGCGAAAAATGCGAACATAACACTATGCGCGGATGCTGTTCCTGTGCTCTATGCCTCACTCAGGTTAATACTGACAAGGGCATCCGCTCAAAAATATTGGGATGTCCTGAATTTGTAGCATCTACTTCATTGGATTTTGTAGTCCATGATCAAACAGGGGTGGTATTGTGAAAAGTAAAGTACGCTCTAAATTTGATCATTATGATAGCCCGCGTCATGTTATAATGAGTCTAC
>JAGLZA010000043.1 GCA_023131835.1 Caldifarciminota bacterium | reverse complement strand
TTACCCCTCCTCCCATCCCTTTTTTTGACACTGATTTTTTTACACCCCCCATCCCAATTTATGCCACGGTTCCTGCACGGTTTAATATAGAGTCGATAGTCGTGAGGGCGTGAGTCGTGAGTCATCAGTCGAAAGTCCCACTCAGAGCCCAAAACCTTTTTTTGACACTGATTTCACAGATTGAAAAGATTTAAAGAACCCATCCCCAAACCTAAAAATTCAACCGCAGATGAACGCAGAGCCCTACCAATCCCCTTTGTTTTTTTGTTTTCAGAGGACGACAAAGAGAAAATGAATTTGGTAGGGGCGTATTGCATGTACCCTCTGGTCCGAAAAATGTAGGGGCAAGACATGTCTTGCCCTTCTCTTCCCTTGCGAAGCAATCTCCTCCACCCCGAGATTGCGTCGTCGCTTCGCTCCTCGCAATGACAATTTGACCTGGCTTCTGTAATACGCCCCTACAAGCTCGCCCCGTTAGATAATTTCATATCTAACGGGGTAAACGCCCCGAAAATCGCAGAGCAAGCTCTGCCACTACGAGAAGGTTGTGTCTCGGTTTTAGAAACCGCTCCTACAGTTATAATTCCTTTTTCTCTATGAAATAGGAAGAACCCCATAGCAAGAGTATATCAAACAAAAAGGTGGCAAACATTGATGAGGTTCTGGTTGTAATAGTGTTTATCTCCTCCCAGATAATAAGATTAAATGATACAGGGGGAAGGAAGTCGAAGATCGCCCGTCCAAAGGGTAGATATTTGATATAGATAATGAAAATAACTATGAGTGTTGCAGTGGTTATCCAATTTCTGAATCTGCTGAACATCCTCCCGAAGAGGTAGGCAAAGGTGGGGAAGGGAATTATAAGCAATGTTGTAACAGAAGTGGTTAGCCAGAGTTTTATTATTGAAGCCCCCTCAATACCATACGCTCCATGAGAATATCCTGATAGTATGATGAAAGGAATAAAAAAGGCTAAAAAGAGATATAGGAGTATTTCTAATGTGAGGGCACCAAGTTTGGCTAATACTATCTTATACCCTCGAACTGGCAATGAAAAAAGTATAAAGCCTGTTTGCAGGTCCCATTCATCTTTATATAGTTGGAAGGACTTTATAAATATATATAGTGGAAAGGCAGGTAGGGTAAAAAGAAGAGCAAGTGAAGCAGAGACTCCTTCGCTGACACTTGCCAGAGGCAAGAATAATAGATTGATACCCAATATAGCTAAGGCTAATCCCCAGAACCAGTTTTTCTCCTCCTGTATCTCCTTTATAAATAAGTCAAGCATACATTTCCTCCCTGAAGATTGTGTCAATAGATTTACCATATTTCTCTCGTAGGTCGTCGGATTTTCCGTCTAAAATAACACTACCATCCATCAAAAATATGGTTCTTTCAAAAAGTGTTTCCGCTTCAGATACTATGTGGGTGGAGAAGATGATAGTTTGATTCTCCCTGTATTCCCTAAGTATTGCAGAAACTATTTTATCCCTTGAGGCGGGGTCTATCCCGGATAAAGGTTCATCAAGCAGAAATATGTCCGCATCTCTTGATAGGCTCAAAAGAAGTTTTAATCTCGCACGAAACCCTTTCGATAACTGACGAACATATTTATTCAAGGGGATATTGAAGAATTCTATAAGTTTCTTCTCTGTTTCTTTATTCCAGTCTGTAAAGAATCTCGAATACCAATCTATCAACCGAAAAACTCTCATATTACCATAGAGTGAATCAATTTCCGGATAAAATGTTATAAAGGAATTTGTTTTTGGGGAAGGGGGTTGCCCATTGATACGGATATGTCCATGGGTTGGACGGCAATAACCAAAGAGCAGTTTAAGAAGGGTGGTTTTCCCACTCCCGTTTGGGCCAATAAGGCCTATAAATTCCCCTGTTTCTATCTTTAAGTTAATGTCTCTAATTGCATAGGTAAAACCATATCTCTTTTCTAAATCAAATATCTCGATCATTGATTCCCTCCAGTATTTCCTTTATTTCTTTTGAATCAAGCCCGATGGAATGAAGGTTGTTAAGGAATTTATCTATTATATCCTCTATCATCTCCTTTCGGATTTCTTGAAGTGCTTCAGGAATCACCCATGTTCCTTTTCCAACCCGACTCCCTATTATACCCTCAGTTTCTAGTTCTCTATATGCCCTTGCAACCGTATTGGGATTTACACCTAACTCCACTGCTAATCCACGGATGGTTGGTAATTCCTTCTTTATCTCTCTCCTAACTATCCGTTCTTTAACCGCGCTCTTAATTTGTAAAAAGATGGGCCTGTCCCTTTCAAATTCCATTGTATTCATAGGTTAATACAATAATCCAATTTGTCAAGGTGGAAAATTATCTTTTTTGTAACAGTCAAAGCACATAGTTTACACCTCTCTTTAAGAATATAACCACTTGGAATACCTTGAAGGGTTCGAGTGTTTCCAAATCGCGATTCTCCCCTTTCGTAGTGGCAGAGCTTGCTCTGCGTTTTTTTAGGGCGTTTACCCCGTTAGATATGAAATTATCTAACGGGGCGAGCTTGCAGGGGCGTTCAATTGAACGCCCCTACTCCATTTTTTGGGTTTGTAGGGTGGTATGTGATATGTGATAAGGGTTCAAGGGTAATTTAGGATTTGGGATTTAGGGTTTAGGATTTCGGTTTTAGAAAATTAGAATTAATTAAACTCTCTTCTGTGTTCATCTGCGTTAATGTGCGGTTAAAAATGGTGGGTGGTGATGGGAGTCCCAATTCAACTATTTAACTAATTCCCTTTGCGTTCTTGGCGAGAAAAATGGGAGGTAGTGTGAGAAAATAATTTTTACCCTTGATTTCTTATGGTTTTGTTATTAAATAATTATTGATATGCGTATTGGAATAGTAGGAGCAGGAAATTGGGGGACGACTTTATCCCTATATCTCTGTGGTGAGGGCAGGGGAGTTATACTCTATGAGTATTTTAGAGAAAGGGCAGAGCGTTTACTTAGAGAAAGAGAGAATAAAGAGTTCTTACCTGGTTATCCAATACCAGAGGAGATTATGATAACCTCTGAGCCTGAAGAATTGGTAGATAATTCCGATGTCATATTCTTTGTTCAACCCAGTCATTCCACAAGTGAATTGGCTTCTATCTTCAGTAAATATATAAAGGATGAAATTGTTGCGAATTTTTCAAAAGGAATTGATCCAGAGACCCTCAAGCGAATGAGTGAGATATTAGAAGAAAAGATGCCCCATCAAAGGGATAAGATAGTGACTGTTTCAGGTCCAGCCATTGCGAGAGAGGTGGTAAGAGGAGTTCCAACCTCTATGGTTTCTGCATCATTTACTATAGAAAAGGCAGAGAGGATTCAAGAATTACTTACCGGAAGGAATATGAGAATCTATACCTCAGTTGATATCGTTGGTGTAGAGTTAGGTGGCTCTTTGAAGAATGTTTATGCCATTGCTTCTGGTATTTGTGACGGTATGGAACTCGGGATGAATGCAAAGGCAGCACTTCTCACCAGATCTATGGCAGAGCTTTCAAGACTTGGGACAACGATGGGAGGGAGAAGGGAGACCTTTGCTGGACTTTCAGGTTTTGGGGACCTTATAGTTACTTCATTTAGTGGTTATTCACGAAACAGGACCGTCGGGGAACGTCTGGGACGGGGAGAAGGTTTGAGTGAGATACTTGATGATATGGTAGAAGTTGCAGAGGGCGTGCGCACAACAAAGTCTGCTTGCAAACTTTCGGATAAATATAATATTGATATGCCAATTGCCAGAGAAATCTTCAGGGTGCTGTTTGATGGAAAAGACCCCGGGGTATCTATTGGGGATCTAATGCAACGGGAACTAAAAAGGGAGATTAAATGAAAAAGTTATATTATTCAATTAGAGAGGTTTCAGAGTTACTGAAAGAGAAGCAGTCGACTCTTAGATTTTGGGAGAAAGAATTCGAAGAACTTTCTCCGAGAAGAACTGCAGGAGGAAGACGTCTATACAGCGAATCAGATATCAAATTGCTTGAAAGAATTCAATATTTTCTACATGAAGCCGGATTTTCTATTGAGGGAGCGAGACGTTCTCTACTAGGAAAAGAACCTGGAATAGGTATTCTGGAAAGATTAGAGAATATAAAAAAGTTACTGGAGTAGTAATGCTTAAAGTAAAGAATGCTCTTATTTCTGTGTCTGAAAAAGAAGGAATTATTCCATTCGTAAAGGAATTAAAGGGTTTGGGAATCAATATTATAGCGACAACCAAGACTGCAGATTTATTAATAAAGAATGATATAGAAGTGATACCAATTGAAGATATTACTGGATTCTCTGAGGTATTAGATGGGAGGGTGAAGACTCTGCATCCTTCTATCTTTGGTGCAATCCTTGCGGATAGAGATAAAGAGGAACATCTTTCAGAGTTAGAGGAGGAGTTTGGTCTTGAACCTATAGACCTTGTTGTGGTTAACCTTTATCCTTTTGAGAAAGGGATATTGAAGGATTGGGATGAGGATAGAATGATTGAACTGATAGATATAGGAGGGGTTTCTCTCCTCCGGGCGGCTGCCAAGAATTACAGGCATTGTGCATTGGTGGGTTCTCCTGAACGATACGAACCCCTTGTGGAAGAGATGAAAGCCAATGGGGGAGAGGTTACACTCCTTTATCGTTTGAAAGAGGCGAGGATGGCTTTTTCGAATATTTCTCGCTATGATAGTCTGATAGCAAATTTTTTGGCCCGGTCTATAAAGGAAGAAGAAGAGATGAAATTCCCCGATATCCTGTCTGTAAATTTTGAAAAGGTTAGAGACCTTCGATACGGGGAAAATCCTCATCAGAAATCTGCGATTTACAAAGACCCTGCAGAAAAGTCTCGAATCGGTCTCCTTGATGCTGAGGTATTATCAGGTAAATTAATGTCCTATAATAACTGGATGGATACTGAGGCTGCTGTTTCTATTGTTAGTGAGTTTGAATTTCCTACGGTAGCGATTGTTAAGCACGCAGCACCGTGTGGTGTCGGGATTGGAAAGGATATCTATGATGCTTTTAACAAGGCGTATAGCACTGATTCAGTATCTGCATTTGGAGGCATTATAGCAGCAAATAGAGAGATAGATTTTCAAACAGTCAATGATATAACCAGTTCCTTCTTTGAGGTAGTAATTGCTCCTTCTTATGAAGAAGAAGCACTCAAGACCCTTCTT
>JAGLZA010000429.1 GCA_023131835.1 Caldifarciminota bacterium | reverse complement strand
TCACATTTCGGGTGGACACCCAATGTGCTTCTTGTAGCATTGGTTGTCGCGGTTGTCGCGGTCGTGAATACCATAATCTTTGGCAGGCACCTTCATGGAAATAACAACCCTCCAGCGAACGTTTGAGGACTGTGCGCTTGCCCGCGCACGTCTTCAGACTTCTATAATCTCGAAGACCGGGAATATTGACACCCAGTTTTTCTCGTTCCACTCACACTTCGCGGCATTATACAACCTTTCCCTGCCGAACGATGAGTTGCGCGCAATCCCAGAGGACGGCAGCACGTTGATTGAGCAGGTGTCGGATTGGCTGACACACGCGAAGAATAAGAAAGATGCTGATCGTGGTGGGATATTGTTCGAGCGGTTCACCCGGGCATTGACTTCGGTGGGGTTGTTATGACCGAAAACAGACAACTGACCCCGCTTTGGCTCGCCACCTACATATTCATATTTGGTTGGACGGCATTGGCGATTTTAATTGACGCATTCATAGTGATGGCGTGTGAACATGAAATATTATATATATGGTATTATGGGCTGGCGATGTGCGCCATTACGGCAATTCCTTGGGTGTGGTATTTCACATACCTTGGACACAGATACTTTGAAGAGATTCCAAGGATGTGGTATATACTGATATTCGCTCCACTGCTCGACCATATTTTCGGAGTGTTGTCTATGAAAACCGTATGCTCACACATTTTTATATTGAATGGACAAACATACTACTCCCATATTGGGGCGGACAACCTGTTATATGTAGCATTGATATCCTTCATGTTATACGAAGTGTTTGGGGTATGGCAAAAAAGGTTAGCAAACCGAAACCTTTATATACTATGAACGCTGACACATTCTCATGGCAAAGAGATGGATTCAGAAAGCTGGAATCAAGAAAGGTGCGTTATCTCGGCAGCTCGGGATCCCAGAGAAGGATGATATACCGGTCACGCTCCTGAAGGCAATCATGAAGGCATCTATCGGCGAGAAAGTGAAGAACCCAACGAAGTCTGGGAAGCGGACGTTCGTGGTCACAGTGAAGCTCAAGAGGCGCGCAAGGCTTGCCATGACATTGAAAGGGCTGTGAGGAGGTGATACAATATGGTAAAAGGATATACTGAAGTTGATTCAACGCACAGCAAAAGGGATGGGAACAAAGAGGCAGCCTCATTGCGGAAACGTGGTTATGGCGCAAGGGTAGTTCCCATAATGTACCACAAAGGCAAACCCATTGCTTGGGCGATTCTTCGTTCAGATCGTAAACTCAAGAGGTGACTTATTCACCTCTGTAAGTCATGTGGTGTAGCGGTCAATCATGCTGGGCTTTGGACCCAATGACTCAGGTTCGAATCCTGACATGACTAGTGACCGAAACCGTTATATACCATGAACTCCAAACATCTAACCGTGAAGAGAACGAAACACACCATC
>JAGLZA010000428.1 GCA_023131835.1 Caldifarciminota bacterium | reverse complement strand
ACATCTGTTTTACAAGTATATAATCAGATACAAGTACAGAGTTCCATAACAGAGACTGGAACTTTTACAACGGTTGTTGGAACGGGGTTCCCAATAATTCTTATTTCCGGGCAAAGTGCATATTCAGTAGATGATCCTAATGGATTTTCTTCGACGTGGTATAGATCTAGATATTATAGTTCTTTGACGGAAGTGGCAAGTGCGTGGTCAGATCCGATTTTAGGGTCTGTTGGTGAGTTGTGTTATTCTCCGACATACCCCAATGAAGTTGAATATGGCACGAGTGATCAATTAATCATAGACAGGATTAGAAGACTTTGTGGAGATCCAATCAATTTAAAAAGAGAATATAATGAGAAAGATAACATTCACGAGGGTGGGAAAGTTTATCAGCTCGAAGAGAAAGGGTGGCCTTGTTCTATAACTGTCGGAGATACGACATATACTTCAACTTCGAATCCAACGGTGAATGGTTATCTTTACCTGAATTTTTCAGACGACATCACGACACTTTCTGGTGTGGACTTAGACGTGAATATCTTTTATTATACTTTTCGCAACTCTGATCGAGAACTCATGGAGGCATACGATAATTGTCCAGCTCCTCAGGGATTAACCACTACAACTGCAAACTCTGAAAGTTATATGCTTCAAGTGGCAATAGATACATTGATGCAGGAGTTATGGGAAGATTCAACTGAAGATGGTGCTGCAATTAAAGATGATGTATCAACATATAATCCTGAAGGCGGGCAAAAAATACGTAACGATCTTATAGATAAATTACAAAAGAGGTTGAACAATTTAGTCAAAACTCTAATTTTAGGTGGGATAAGTGGAGTTAGAATAGATTAGTGGGGGTTCATTATGCGTGGTAAAATAAGTTCTAAAACCAAAAATAGATTCAAGAACTCTATAAGGGGTCTTATTAAAGGGTTCAGCCGAAAGGTTCTCGTATATAAAAAACCGATTCAAAATGAATGTCCAAACTGTTATTTTGATAAATTTACTAATCGTTCTTCAGGAAAATGTAAATGGACAATTGAAGAAGTTGAAGCAAAGAATGATCCAACAAATTATAAATGGTTTAGAAATGG
>JAGLZA010000427.1 GCA_023131835.1 Caldifarciminota bacterium | reverse complement strand
ATCTTGACAACCTTGAACTTTACCCGCTGGATCGGGTTGCGGTTTCCCATATATAGTTTTCCTTTACGGTATTTTTGTGAAAAAGGATCAAACTGGAAAAAATGAGGAGCAGGCTTTATGCGCCCCTTTTTAAGTATTATTCTAACTGCTTCGGTGGCAGCCATACCACTGCATATCTGACATGCAATATTTAAAGATGGTCCTGCTTTTGATTCCAGGTCCACCTTGGAAAGATCCATGTATTTTATATGTGTGGCTCTTGGTGCAAGCCCAAGTGCAAAAGAAAGATATTGATCCTGTGGCGCCATTCCATCAACAATGTTGAAATATTCATCAAAGCTCATTCCTTCGTGGGGAGAAAATATGAGCATAGCCGAACTGAACCCAAGCGGTCCAGCCGTAATCACATAAATCCCCTTTTCCCGCGCCCGGTTAAAGAGAAGCCTCCTTGTATCAAAGTTAAAGAAATCAAGACCGTCAATGACCACCTGAACGCCATCGAGAAAATCGTCTACGTTAAGGCTGTTGATGCCTTCCGGGAATTCTTTGATCTCAAGGTAGGGATTAATACTGAGAGCCTGCTCTACCATCACCTCCAACTTGGGCCTGCCAAAATCAGGAATTCGAGCCCCGAACTGCCGGTTTATGTTGGCTGGCTCAAACACATCAAAATCAGCAATGTGGAAATTGCCCACACCGGTTCGTGTCATGGTAGTCAGGTGAACACCGCCTACACCTCCCATTCCTGGGATTGCCACTTTAGCATTGGCAAGCTTATCTTGCTCCGCTTGAGTAAGAAGGCCGATATTACGCGAGAAAGCTTCGGCCATGTATTCTTGCTTGGTGTTCAGTCCAAATTCTTTTACTTTATTTAAGAGAGAATTTTTATCCATTTTAAACTCCAATTATTAGGCGGGCGACATAAAGTCGCCCCTACGTCTGGCCTGGCGACGTAAAGCCGCCCTTACAATTAAACTCAAACGACATCGCTGCCGCACCATGGATAAT
>JAGLZA010000426.1 GCA_023131835.1 Caldifarciminota bacterium | reverse complement strand
ATGAGAGTATTTCTGCCGGTTAGCTCCCTCATGTTTTTCTTGGGACTTGGCTATGGGCTTTTCAAGATATTTGTTTTGGGAGAACGTTATGGGCCTACATCAGCAATGCTTATGACCGTAGCTGTTGTGGTATTTATGGTTGGGTTGGTGTCCGAACAGGTAGCGCAGTTGAGGTTTGACCGAACAACTCGCTCTGATAAACATCAACAATACTGATAAGCAAAGGTAACATAGACAACTAAGTTAAGGTTGCCGAGGAAATATAGTAGTTAAATGATCCATATCTTTGTTGGCACTAAAGCCCAATCTGTTAAAATGGCCCCAATCATACAGGAACTGGACCAGCGAAGCATCAAGTATAACTTCATCGACTCTGGGCAGCATGCCGTGTTGACAGATGATTTGATTCAGCAGTTTGGATTGCGGAAACCTGACATTTTTCTTCGCAAAGAACGCACCAATATCAATACGATTCCTCAAGCCATTTCCTGGACAGCCAAAAGTGCAAAACATCTAATCACAAAACGTGAAGAAATTCTGAAGGTGGTTTTTCGGGGCAAGCGTGGAATATGTCTAATCCACGGAGATACATTATCGACATTGATTTCTCTGTTATATGCCAAACGGTGTGGTGTTAAGATTGCTCATGTTGAAGCAGGACTTCGTAGCTATCGCATATTCAATCCATTCCCTGAGGAAATAATTCGTTTACTTGTCATGCGACTCAGCGACATCCTGTTTGCACCATCGGATTGGTCGTATGGGAATCTCAAGAAGATGGGATATGCTCATAAGAGTATTAATGTTCATGCTAATACTATTGTCGATACAATTCGTTTTGCCAAGAATCATATTAAGGTTCTGGATCGTCCATCTGAACCATATGTTATCGCAACAATCCATCGTGTTGAAACAATTTATTCCCGCACGCGTTTATCAATGATAGCGGCCTTATTGGATCGTATTGCTCAGGATCGAAAGGTGATATTTGTGGTCCACGAACCCACGCAGCATCAACTATCTCGATTTGGGCTGATCACAAAATTACAACAAAACTCATCAATAGAAATAATGCCTTTGCAGCCGTATCTTTTATTTTTGAATTTGTTAGCAGGTGCAGATTTTGTTGTGACAGATGGCGGCAGTATTCAAGAGGAAACTTTTTCCCTCAATATTCCCTGTCTGATTATGCGTTCCAAGACAGAGAGGAAGGAAGGATTGGAAGAAAATGCCTGTCTGGCCGAATTTAATGAAGCACAAATTAATTATTTCTTTAAGAGATTGCCGATGCTTCGCAGAAAGAACGCAGACCAAGACCTGCAGCCTTCACGTTTGATAGTAGATCGCTTGCTATCTTGGGTTTGATTGGATTGTTATGATACCTTTTTCTTATTTCTCCGTAATTGTACCTGTATATAATGGGGCCGAAAACATAGATACTTGTCTTACAGCCCTTATTAATCAAGACTATCCGAAGGATAAATATGAAATTGTTGTTGTAAACGATGGTTCAACCGATAATACGGCTGAAATTGTTTCCCGCTATCCAATTCGATTAATAAACCTAAACACCAACAAAGGTCGGATTGTTGCGCGTAATGTTGGCGCTGAAGCTGCTAAGTATGAAACACTTGTTTTTAACGATGTCCGTGTAATCCCGGAGAGGCAGCTTCTTTCCAAGATAAGTAAATTAAAGTACCAACCACTTCTTCCGGATGTTGACGACTATGATGGCAGCAAATGTGGTTTTAAACGTTTTTTTTACCTCTTGCGCTGTAAGATATATGCCCCCTATTACCCCCTTTCGGCGACGTTAAAGGAAATCCGAATTACGGCCAAGAACTTTGATCGAACAGCTAAAGGCACGACAAATTTGATATGTGATAAGTCTCTTTGGTTAAAGTGCCAGCCTCAGGTAGTAAGCAAGAGTACGAGTGATGACACCCTGATTCTTCGTAAGATGGTAGAATACTGCCCCATATTGAAGACCACGGCAGTTTCGGTGAAATACCATCAGAGGACTTCGCCAAGAGACGTTATACTTCACACGTTCGAACGTGGTCCTCGGTTTGCTGACTACTATCTTCATCCTGGTGGGCGTTATTATCTGACATATCTAATATCATGGTTGTTGGTCAGTTTTGTGGTGTTAGGATTGATTATTGATCCTTCCGTTGCTCTAATTTCTGGAGCGGGATTCCTGTTTCTTGTATTTGCCGGCGTTATTATGTATTTTATGCAAAACTTGAGAGACATTTTGGTCTTAGCCACATGCTTGCCTGTGGTTGCAGGTGCCTTTGGTCTGGGAATTCTAAAGTGGCAAATTGCACAAATAGTTAAAACACTGAGGTCTGTGTGAGGTCACCTTCAACTCTTCATAATTTAACAAAGCGGAAATTCAACATTGGACAGGTGCTGTCAGTTCTTGTTTTCATTGCTGTCACCTGCATCATAGGACTGTATTTAAAATCCAATGATGAACTGCTTCATCCAATCCTGAATATTTCACTTGTCAATGCCATCTGGTTGATAGTGCTTACCGTAATGTTTATAGGCACGAATGGTCTCTTTTTAAAGGCTTTCGCAACGAAATTTAGCATAAAACTCCGCTTCATAGAGTGGTTTGGCCTTGCCATGATAACAGCCATGGGAAATTATCTGATTCCTTTCTCAGGAGGGCTGATTGCGCGTGCCACGTACCTGAAACATCGTCATGCATTTCCCTATGCAAAGTTCATAACATTGATCACGGCAAATTATCTGGTAGTGTTCTGGGTTGTTGGAATGACTGGCGCGCTAACTATGATAATATTCTACAATTCAAGCCGTTTTTTCTGGCAAATAACTCTCTTTTTTGTGACTGTAGTCATGGCCATCTCCGGTTTAGTTATGCTTCGAACAGTAAAGATACCCGGAAACAATCGATTAGCGAAACTCATCAATACCGCGCTTGATGGGTGGGATCTTATCAAAAATGATAACTCACTGTTGATCGAACTGATTATATACAGTCTCATCAATATTATACTAAATGGATTTCTGTTCCTTCTAGCTTATAACGCTACGGGTTGCACAGTACATTTCACAACAGCGCTTCTCGTTAGCCTGCTTTCGGTTTTTTCTCTTTTAGTAAGGATAACCCCCGGCAATTTTGGCATTCAAGAAGCGATTATCAGCCTGAGTTCAGAAATGGTAGGGGCGGGAGCCGGCATAGGATTGCTGGTCTCCCTGCTCATCAGAGCAGCTTCATTGATTCCGGCTTTCACTTTGGGTCCTATCTTCAGTTTTCTGCTCACCCGTAAATTGACGGCCCATCGATTAGATGACAAATCAGAAATGGTCTAATCACTACTGTTCATTTAAGGATAGTTTGTATACCGCATATCCATTCAATCCATAAATCGGATTCCAGTATTCCTTCACAAGATTTAGGAAGCGAACAATTGTCTTCTTTGGGAAATTGTCGTTCAAGTACTTATTAAACAGGTCAATCCTCATCAGAATATTGGTGCAGCCCAAGGATTGCAAATAAGCCTGGAAATTTTGTTTATCCACGGAAGCTTTAACCATGCCGTTTATGGTGTTCATCCCAAATGATTTTTCATAATAGTATGGGCGATCAAGATAGTAACCTCTTCCTCCGAGAAACATTAAAAAAATCCTGGCATCATCCGGCAGGTTTTCGTTGATATACTGCATTGCAG
>JAGLZA010000425.1 GCA_023131835.1 Caldifarciminota bacterium | reverse complement strand
TATCACATATAACCCTACGAACCCTGTTGACTTTTCCTTGCTTTCCTCCTATTATTGTTGAGTGAGAAAACTACAGGGCAAAAATACAACGCAGTAAGGTTTACGAGAAACTATAAAAAATAAACTCTGGGAACTCTGTGGCTCTGTGGCAAGAAAGGAGGATAAATGGGAAAGAAGGTCCTTGTTATAAATCCAGGAGCGACCTCTACAAAGGTCGCTCTGTTTGAGGATAACAGGAGCGTCAAGAGTAAAAGAATCGAATATACGGTAGAAGACTTAAAGGGATTCTCAAAATCAACCGAGCAGATCGATTTTCGCTGGAAGGATATCGAAGATGCAATAAACGAATGGAACCTAAACACCATAGACGGGGCGGTCGGAAGAGGAGGATTATTTAAACCTCTTGAGAGTGGGATATACAGGGTAAACGAAAAAATGATTAATGACATTTTATCAGGCAATATGGTGGCAGAGCATATATCCAATATCGGAGCAATACTTGCTCATAAGGCTTCTAAACACTTAGGGGGCGATGCCTTTATTGTTGACCCTGTTTCAGTGGATGAGTTTGAGGATGTAGCAAGGGTTTCTGGTATACCAGAAATAGAGAGAAAAGCGCTTCAACATACCCTCAATATTAAACAGGTTATGAGAAAAGCCTGTAAAGAAATGGGAATAGATACAAAGGATGCAAATTTTGTGGTTGCCCACTTAGGTAGTGGAATCTCTATTTGTCCCATTAAAGATGGACGCATTATAGATGCAAACAATGCCATTGAGGAAGGGCCATTCTCCCCTGAAAGAAGCGGTGGCCTACCTGCAAGTTCCTTCTTCAAATTATGCTTCTCAGGTAAATATGAAAAGGACTGGATAAAAAAGAGATTAAAAGGCAATGGTGGATTGGTTGCTTACCTGAAAACCAATGATTTAAGAGATGTCGAGGCTATGATGGATAAAGGGGATAAGAAGGCAGATCTTATTTATCGTGCTATGGCATATCAGACCGCAAAAGAGATTGGTGCTATGTGTGCAGCATTAGGTAAAAAACCAAAAGGTATTATTATAACCGGAGGGCTTGCAAATTCGAGTCGCTTTGTAAATTTGATAAAAGAACGAATCTCTTTCTTTACTGCTAATATCCTGATTTATCCTGGAGAAGATGAACTAATAGCAATGGCTGATGCTGCTTATAGGGTCTTTTCAGGAGAAGAAGAACCTAAGGAATATTAAACCAGATGGGCACGGGTACCGTGCCCCTACAAGGTGCGAGACTTGTAGTGGCAATTTACATTTAGGACA
>JAGLZA010000424.1 GCA_023131835.1 Caldifarciminota bacterium | reverse complement strand
TGGCAAATTTCATGTCCCAATATACCATCGGCTGGCAATTAACGTGATAATGGCCGCCCTGGCCAGGCGGGGCAGCGGAAATCAACAGCCTGTCAGACATTCCGGTCAGGTTGGCCAGCAGTATATCTGCATATTCCGGCTCGATATGCTCGAATACCTCGAAGCATGTAACCAGATCGAATTTCTTCCCTAAATCAATTTTCGTTCTCAGATCTTTGAAGTACAGCCGCCACTGCGATATCTTGATCCAGGGAATAATATTTTCCGTGCCTTCCAGACCATAGGCATCCAATCCTTTCTCAAGAAAATCTTCCACCAGGTCTCCTATGGCGCAACCCACGTCTATCACGGAGTTAGGCCGCAATATCTCGATGACCGGCCCGCATATGATGGGAGCCCTCCAGGAAAGGGAATCGCGCCTTTTGAAGAATCCGGGTTTGTAAATTTCATCTAATGGCTTCATGTTACCTCCCGCCAGGCCAGATGTTTTTTTGCCTTTCTGATGATGGAAAGCCCGGCGTAAGGCCCTGGCAGTGTGACAATCTCAAAGTTCTGGTATTTTCTCTTTTTTTTGATATCCCGGGCGGCTTCCCATGCGTTGGAACAATATCTGTCGGACAATAGATGTTCGGCCACAGGGTGAGTATCGTGCAGCAATATCAGGCCGGTCCCTTCTCTCACGAATGGCGCCAGATTATCGAAATCCGCCAGGACGTTTTCTTTCTTATGATCCGCGTCTATAAAAAGCAGATCAATCGGATCCATCCATTGCACGGCAAATTCCTTTGAATCCATCCGGTATTTTTCCACGTTGGGCCAATCTGTAATATGCCCCATGTCATTGATATCGACTGCCACCGCCCTTTTTACTCTGGGGGCGAGAATATTGAATGTGTAACCCCTCTGCACGCCGATCTCCACGTATGTATGTGTTTCAAAGAGGCTGATCATTACCAGCATCAAATCCCTGAATTCCTGATTTTTATATTTTTTCATTGCCATATTTCTCCCATAACGCCTTTTTATCTGCCCGTGGATGATCATGGAAAAATGAAAACAGGCGTTTCATCCGGGGCAGTATGACCGTCTCCAGTCCGCACTGTGATTCATGGTATTTGAAAATTTGTCGCCGTTTTTCTTTTGTTGCCTGGTCAAGCTGTGTATGTATTTCGTATGCGAGGATTTCGAAATGATCCGGATCCGCAGCGACATATGATAGATCTGATCGGTATGTAAATGGTGCGTGGTATTGCGGAAAGCCGATTGTTACAGGACATCCGCAGCGCATAGCTTCCAGCACGCCTCTGTCTCCCTGGCCACCGGATCCTAAATGCACAAATAACTTTGATTGATTATAAGTCTTTACAAGCTCCTCCCGGGAGAGCATTCCCGGCAGATCGATATCCAGGCCGTGTTTTTTGATATCTGTAATGATATTGTTGGTTTGAATGCCACGACGGAATGCTCCCGGCATGATGCACTTCAGGTTTTTTCCGAATATTCGCTGATATGCAATAGCCGCCTGGACTCCCCGCCA
>JAGLZA010000423.1 GCA_023131835.1 Caldifarciminota bacterium | reverse complement strand
CCCTCGCTATATGCTTTATGACCTTCATCCAGGATGATTATCGGTGACAAAGTCCTGAGCGTATTCCCAAGGGAGGTCTTAATCTGTTTCCCCCAGAAACCCTTTTCCTGGTGATAGGTATCCAGATTAGAGATAGCTTGAAGAACTTTTTCCTGTCTCTGCACATCATCCTCAGCAGGAAAAAAGTCCTGAAAGCCTCCGTTATCCTTAAAAACCTTCAGCGTCTCTTTGGTCCGGCGATTTGCGGAAGGCAGCATTAACATCAATACGACGAGATTTTCCTCTACGTCTAACGGGGAAAAGCGGTCGGTCTTTTCGAGGATGACCGTGCGGCCTCCACTGGCTATATCGAGATGCTGCCGGTAGGGATGGTCGCGGTCTTTCAGGTTTTGGATTGTTTGACGGTAGATCTGTGTCGTTGGCACTATCCAGAGGACAAGTCCTGTCTTTTTCTTGCAATAGACCATGTTGACCAGGTCAATCATCTTAACTGCAAGAAAGGTCTTGCCTCCGCCTGTGGGTATTTTGAGGCAAAAATTAGGTAACGGCTCGCCAATACCATTTTTGCGGGGTCTGTAGCTCCGCCCTGTCCTCGCTTTCTCCCATGCCTTGGCCGGAAAATCTATTTCGAATTCCGGATTTTGCTCAGATTTTGCTTGCCAGTCGGCTAAAAGCGTGAAATAAGACTTTACTTCCGACAACACTCGTATTTGATATTCTTTAAGTTCCATGTTTCACCGCGCAAGTTCGTAGATTTCAAACGGGAGTTGGGCAAAATCGATCCGCAGTTCGTCTAAGTGCGCCTGATCCAGATATTTTGTCGGTGCAAAGACCAGCCGTCTCTTATTCCCCGGCTTTCCAATGGATTTGGCACGCTCCAAGGTCAAAGCGATGTTTTTAAGCTTTTCAATATCCGGCTCGTAGAAAAGATAGACTTTGTAATTACTGCTCTCACCGACAAAGTTCTTCCTTTCATTAATGGCCTTTGGTTTAAATTCCTCTCCTGTAGCCGTATAGAATACATACCTTGCCAGCTCTTTGTATGTGGGTAATCGATCGCCTGAAAGAATACTTTCCAGTTCAATGGCTTTCCCAAGTTCAAAATAACTGAATGTCCTGCCAAGCCCTTTTCTAAGATTCTCA
>JAGLZA010000422.1 GCA_023131835.1 Caldifarciminota bacterium | reverse complement strand
ATAAAGATGATTTGCTTGTGTATGGACCAAGGGAACTGACAGTTGAAGAGAAGAGGAATCAAGTGTTGTATTGGGATGGGATGGGTAATGAGGGAGATACATTGGATCCAGAAAGGAGTCCATTTGAAGGTGAGTTGAAGTTGAGATACAGAGAAGTAAGGGGGGAGGAGGGAGTAGCAAAAGAGGAATTCTCTACGAATTTAATCTCAGTAGCAATATCCAATTTGGAGCCATCTCACAAAAAGATTATAGCTGTGAAGGGAGATAAATTAAGTTTCGAATATGGGATAGAATCATCACCAATACCAATAGTGAAGAGAGAGGTTGTGATAGTAGATAAGGATCACCATCTTAATGAACCAATATTTAGAGAAGAATTAACAGAAGATGAAGGCACTTTTGAATGGGATGGCAAATGTAATGAAGACCTATGGGGTAGTGAATACAATAAAAAAGGGCATTATGCTGATCCAAGGCTAAATCCATATAGGATAGGAATGAATATTACTATAGAAGGAGAAGATAGGGATTATGAGGTTGAACTTATAAAAGATATAGATATAGTCCCGGAGATAGTAAAGGTAATAGGAACCCACACACCATTTGCAGCAAATGCCTCTTGTGATGGGACTCATCCAAAGACTTTAACCCATAAATGTGTAATAAAGGGGAAGATCGATAATAGTGGGGATGAGGAGGAGGATATTTTATATTACACAGGTGGTGGTGAACCAGTGGAGATATGGAATGGGAGGGATTATTATAAGAATGATGCAGGATATAATTCTCATGGAACAAGATACTGGATAGAATTACTGGATAAAGTGAAACCAAATACAGAACAATGGTCTGAGGAACTTGGGGAGATGCAAGTAGAGTGGGAGTTGGTACGAGGTCCTGTTCAGGCTGCGAATGTATATGGATGGGAGTTCAACAATACCTATCAAAATCCAAGGACATATGTATACAAGATTAAGGCAACAAATAAGGTAGAAGAGAATACAATCCAGGAAAGAGAATCACCTTTAGAGAAGGTAGTGAGCAGTCCTGAGAATGTTCCCTCCGGAACGATAGAGAACATACAGGACTGTTATATGGTACATTTAAAGGGGGTAGAGGATGATGCTTACGGATGGGCACAGAGTTTATTGAGTGTTCCATTTAATGATCAATCTCCATATCCAAGGGATTATCATGGAACAGACTGTTCGGGGTTGATTCATATATCTGAATTTCTAAAGAGGTGGAAGCAACAAAGTTGTGTTGCCCATACCTATGTAACAAACACTCTTTATTCCTCTGCCGTTGGAGAAATGAATCCAGATGATAGTCTTGATGTTGAGCGTTGTGATTGGGCAGGGATAGATGAGAAGATTGATATGGATGAAGATGGAAAGGTTGGAGAGGACCCACCTGGAGATATGAATGGAGATGGATATCCTGGAGAAGCTGGGACGGATGACGATAATGATGGATTGATAGATGAGGATTCGAGAGGAAGGCAACCTGGCGAATCTGGATATTCGAATGATTTAGCAGAGGATGATGATGAAGACGGTTATTATGATAGCAACACTCAAGAGATTGAGAAACTAAATGAAGACCCGGGTGGATTTGATAATAAATGGGATCATGTGATAATGTTGGAGAATTATAGTTGGTGGAATACTAATGATTATCCAGAATACAAAAAGACCCTTGGTCATAAATATGATTTTATACATGCGTCACCAGGTCCAGGATGGGTTTCAGAAGTTCAATATGATCCACAGGATGTGAGATATCCAATAATACATACTTTTGACTATCCGTATTCCTCAAACGATAATGTTTACAATATCTTTTTCAGGGAACCAAATAGACAAATAGGAGGTCAGTAGTGAGAAAGCTATTAGTAGTTTTTATGTTTTTCTTTATATTACCGCTTTTTTGCGAAGAATACATTGAAAGAGTTGAAGTTTTTATACCTTTTGGTGAAGCAGATAGTTTATTAGGATATAAACCGCCTGCGTATGTTGTAGATAAGGGTGGAGATACTGTTCATACAGAATTAGGGCAGGGAGCAGCAAGCTGGGATGTTCAAGGTGGGAAGCTTTATGTAACAGATGGGGTTGATGATAAGATACTTGTATATGATTTAGAAGGAAGGTTTATAAAAACTATTGGCACTTGGAAAGAGAGAAAGAATGAGAGAAAGATCAAGTCAACATCTGGTGAAGGTAAGATTATAAAAGCATATCAATCCAGTAGTATTATAACAGGGGATAGTATAAGATATAAACCGGATGAGCCAAAGAAATATTTTAAAGAGATAGGGGATATTGCAGTAGATGGCAAAGGAAATATTTATACAATTACCAGGTATAGAGAAGAGAGGACCTTTATTTCTGATTTAGATGGTAAAGAGAGAGATTATACAACGATAACTTCAGGTTTAATGAAATTTTCTCCTGAAGGTAAGTTATTGGAGATAATTGATAAATTTGGGGAGTATGGAAGAGAAGAGATAAAAGATATAGATTTATATTCCCCTAAGAATCCATATGGTGATGTAATCGTAACTTTAAGTACGAAGTCTCAAGGTTCAATAAATGTTCTTTTAAATAAGCAAGGCCATATTGAATACTTTGGTAAAACTCCCCCAAGACAAGATGCTAAGGGAAATACATATAAATTTTTACCAACAGGTAAGAAGTGGTTTGAACCTAAACCAAAGCAATTAATTGGAATAATAGATAAGAATGAGTCAATTGAAGACACAATATCTATATATTTTGATCCTCCGATAAGGAGTACTTTTTTTGGAGTTGATGGTGAAGGAAATTTATATTTCTCCTCCGGTGCCACAATCTTAAAATACGACCAGAAAGGAAATCTACTTGCAAGGATAAGCATTCCTTCAATAGTAAGAGAGAAAGAAGGAGTATCAGTTAGACCCATGGCAAATGTAGGAAAGATTATGAAAGATGGAAGTTTTTATATTGCTTATCATTTTGTTGATGGACTCAGATTAATAAAGTTATACATCAAACCCAGCACTGAAGGGAAAGTACTGAAACCAGCAGTGAAGAAGGAGTAAAGGTTATTAAGAAGTAATGGGAAAAAGAAAAGAAACAATTAAAAGAGCAAAAAATAAGTCTATCACATGGCTTCATGTTAAAAGAGATCTAATATTATTCTATATATCATTAATAGTTCTAATTGTTTTCTTTTTTTACTCTATTATTTATAAAGATAGGGGTTTAATAGTCATCTCAGTAAGCCTATTTTTTATTCTGATAATTGTTACGATTATAATGAGCCTCCATCCTCGGGCATTTGAGGTGAAAGGTTTGGGGTTTTTATTTCGCGGTTTTTATGGTGAACCAGAGACAACCTTTAAAGGAGTATATGGAAACAAAGAAATGGAAGGGATAACAAA
>JAGLZA010000421.1 GCA_023131835.1 Caldifarciminota bacterium | reverse complement strand
GTATAGATGAATCTTATGGTTTTACCAAAGATGCAGGCACTTATCTACTTTACATACCAAATAAAGCAGACGACTGGGCAAAAGATACAATAAATGGCAAAAATCAGTATCACATACGATTTAGAATAACACAAGGTTCGTATACGACAAAGCCCAAATTAGACCAGATAAAGTTATCTAACGCAGACGTATGCCGAGTGCAATTTAACAATACACCGGCAGACACTATATTAGGTTATCTTTTAGAAGGCACAGGATACACAGAAGATGCAACAGACCAATGCCCCTCCACGGGGATAACAATACGTGGGGAATATGACAGCAAATTAAGATGGATATTTGGATTAGGCAGTGCATTAACATGGGTAGATGGCGCTGGCGATATGCAACGTTACGATTGTTGGATAGACACATCAAAGAAAGTACATTATAAACAGCATAGGGGTACGGATCGAGGCGACATCAGTGCGAATTTCAG
Organism: Caldifarciminota bacterium; assembly: GCA_023131835.1. GTDB lineage: Bacteria > Hydrothermota > UBA3072 > UBA3072 > UBA3072 > JAGLZA01. The sequence continues at coordinate 764 of JAGLZA010000421.1, read as the reverse complement.
AGCGCTTAGCAACAAAATGGGCTATGGGGAAATGGGAACTCGTATCTTTAGTACAGGGGGACAAGAAGGGATAAACCAAAAGAAGGCAATTGTGGAGGATTTAACCGCGCAAGGGGAACACCAATTACGTGAGATAGTACTTGAAGACAACAAGATAACCACTTATGAACCCTTAAAAGAAGAAGCGTTAAAGAGCCTTGCTAATAGGAAAAATCCACTTAAAGATGTAACCGGGGATTTGGACACCAAATTTTGGTTGGATACCACAATGGATGTGGGTGATAAGATATTGGTACATCAACCGGACTGGAACTTGAACAATCAAGAATTGTATGTCATGCGTGCAGTAATTGGTCCTTCAGTAACAAAGTTGGATTTAGGCAATTCTCAAATACACTTAGAACATATGAGGTCCACCTTACAACGCCAGATGGATATACATAATGTGTGGATGCACGGTGCAGTGAGCACATATGTTATTGGCCCAGAAGAGGATAACTTTGAACGGGAGAATGCCACGATAGTGCATCCGGTAAGGATGACAATTGAAGTACCTTCTAATGCACGAGCAATAAATCATGTAGAAATGAGCTGGACATTAATGAACTACATATCATCAGTAAAAGGATCTGGGGAAGGTGGCGGGCATACCCATTCAACAGGGGATTCTGGATCGAAAGGTGCGCATTTACACACCATTGCCAATTCCGGATTGGAAGGTGCGCATTTACATACAATCGCCAATTCCGGATTGGAAGGTGCGC
>JAGLZA010000420.1 GCA_023131835.1 Caldifarciminota bacterium | reverse complement strand
TATTTGAAATTGGCTGGAATTTTAAAAGGGGGGAGGAATCAGAATGGTAGAAAATAAATATAGCGATATTGAAGGTATAAGAAAGAAATGGGACGAGCATGCTAAAAGATATGATAAATGGTATGAGACCTTTGAGGGCGCTGTTGAACACTATGTGGACTGGGAGATACTAAAAGGGTATCTTCCTCAAAACAGAGATGCAAAGATATTAGATGCTGCTGGCGGTACCGGGAGGATAACACTCCCTTTGGCGAAGATGGGATATTCGGTTACCTTATGTGATATATCTCCCGAGATGCTAAATGTGGCAAAGCAAAAATTGCTGAGAGAGAGGGTCTTAGATAAAGTAGAGATTATGGAATGTGATGTTTGCAAACTTCGTTTTGCTGACGAGAGTTTTGATTTTGTCCTCTGCTGGGATGGGATGATTGAGGCTGCAAAAGAGCTTATACGTGTAACAAAGAAGGGAGGAAGGATTTCAATATTTCTAATGAATAAATTCGGTGCTGCTATTAGCAAATTTCGCAAAGACCCCGATTCTGCTCTTGATTTACTTAGAACAGAACCGAGTTATATCTCCCATGATGAAGAGAAACACAGGGCTGTCAGTGTAGAAGAAGCAAGAAGGTTGTTCGAAACAGAGAGAGTCAGAGTTATCGATATATATGCTGTTTGCGGATGGTTGGATGTGTTCAATATCCCCAAAAAAATTTTAGAATCTCGCGAATGGGATGAGAAACTCTTCAAGCAGGTGACTGAGATGGTATTAAGGTTGAGCAAAGAACCTTCTGTTAAAGGAATGTCAAGGCACCTGGTTTTATATGGAGAGAGAATTTAGGAGGAGAAAATGTCAGGCAACAAAGAGAGAAAGAAGGAGGTATAAGTAATGGGTAATATTGAGATAATTGATACAAATGCAGGCAATATTCTTGACTACGGAATTTGTGGGTACAAAAATATTAAGAGAGAAGGATACCCGGAAAAGATTGAGTGGCTAAAAGAACACTTCCAAAAAGGTTTGAAAATCAAAACATTGTATTCAGATAAGGATGGGACTCAGGGTATGATTGAATACATTCCAGGTGAATATTGCTGGAGACCGGTTGAAGCAAGCGGATATATGTTCATTCACTGCCTCTTTACCGGTCTTAAACGTGCTTATAAAGGAAAAGGCTATGGAAAACTTTTAGTGGAAGAATGCACAAAAGATGCAAAAAAAGCAAAAATGAATGGCGTAGCAGTAGTAACACGTAAAGGCTCATTTATGGTAGGTAAGGAATTATTTGTAAAAAACTCCTTTGAGATTGTTGATACAGCGCCACCTGATTTTGAGTTACTTGTGAAAAAATTCAAAAAAGATGCACCTGCACCGAGATTCAAAGGAGATTGGGAAAAAAGATTGAGTAAATATAGCAATGGTCTAACGATAATTAGAGCAGATCAATGTCCTTACTCGGTAAAAAATGTTAAAGAAATAAGTAAGACAGCGGAGAAGATATACGGCATAAAACCAGATATAATCAATCTGAAAAATTGCGAGGAAGCCCAGAACAGCCCATGCCCGTTTGGAACCTTCTGTATAGTATATAATGGGAAAGTGATTGCACATCATCCAATAAGTAATAAAAGGTTTACGAACATTATGAATAAAGAACTAAGAAAGATATAGAATGAAATTGAAAGAATAATATGGAAGATCTAATTGCTAAATACGGCTGCAACTGTGGTCGTTGCCTGGCATATAAAAAGAACGCATAAGTTCAATCTGGAGAATGAGTTAAAAAAAGGAAAACAAACCTATAAATTGAAATCTCTTATTAAAAGAGATTTCAATTTGTTAGTTTTAAATCAAGGTAGTACTTGTATCTTTGCAATAAATGATATAAAATAAACGAAAGGGATTTACACTTATGAACCCAATAAGGCTGTAAGGAGTCTATTGAATGAAATGTTTGAAGATGAGAAAGAAAAGGAGGTAATTATGGAACCAAAAATTATCGAAAGAGATGAAATAATATTGGCTGGAATGGATTTTTACGGTGATCCTTTTACAAAGGCCAAAGGATGGTCTGAACAAAACGAAATAGGAAGATTATGGCAACGGTTTATGCGCTACTACGACAAAAACGAGGATAAGATAAAAAATATGGTATCAGAGGCTGACTATGAGGTATGGGTTGGAAGCATAGAAAAATTGGATGAAAAAGACAAATATATATTTGTTGGTGTGGAAGTTGAGAAAATCCAGGATTTGCCTTTACAGCTGGTTGCGAAAATTCTGCCCAGGACTCAATACGCTGTTTTTACTATAAAAGGGAAAGAGATAAAATCTGATTGGTCAAGCAAAATCTATAAAGAGTGGCTACCAGAATCGGGCTACAAAGAGGCATATTCCTTTCTCATCGAGTACTATGACCATGAAAGATTTAAAGGAATGGATAACGAAGAATCTGAAATTGATATATATTTGCCTATTAAGAAATAAGATTGGCAATACGCACCTACCAATTTTGTTTCTCCTCTGTGTCTTTTGCTCCAAAATCTGCGAATAAATGGTT
>JAGLZA010000042.1 GCA_023131835.1 Caldifarciminota bacterium | reverse complement strand
ATTGCGTTGTTATCCGCTAAAAGGAGGTTTGTTGCTCCAGGAAGGTGATTATTTAGTAGATGAGGTTGATGATTGGAAGGTTGTGAGTGACGATAAGCCAACAGAGAGGGAAATGAAGGCACTTCTTTTTGCCTGGAGAGTGGTGAAGTGGGTGAAGTCTAATGGGATTGTTATTGCTTTTGAGGAGAGAACCATAGGGATAGGAACGGGACAGCCTTCAAGGGTTGATTCGGTGGAACTGGCAATCCGAAAAGCAAGGAGTGGGGGACATTATATAGGTGGGACAGTTCTTGCTTCTGATGGATTCTTTCCTTTCAGAGATTCGATAGATTTAGCCTGTGATGCCGGAATTACTGCAATTGTAGAACCGGGGGGTTCCATAAGGGATGAAAAAGTAATTGAGGCGGCTAATGAACATGAGATATCCCTTGTCTTTACCGGAAAAAGACATTTCAGACATTAGGTTCATCTTCCAATACACCTATGAATGGTAGATTTCTGAATCTTTCCTGGTAGTCAAGACCATACCCGATAACGAATTTATCCGGGATCGAAAATCCCACATAATTTGGTTCTATATTAACTTCTCTCTTCCTTTCTTTTTTTAGAAGAACACAGACAGAGACATCTTTTGCCCCCTTATTCATTACATGTTCAATAAGGAGGCTAAGGGTATTGCCTGTATCAAGTATATCATCAACGAGGATGACAGAGCGGTTTTTTATGTCCAGTTCTATCCCTCTTTCCATTATCAACATTCCTGGTTTTTTCTTTCCATGATAAAAGGAGATGACTACAAAATCCATTTCCACCGAGAGTTCTACATTGCGCAGGAGATCAGGAAGAAAACATATAACCCCTTTGAGAACTCCAATAAATACAGGAACGGTTCCGGAATAATCCCTGCTAATCTCTTGACCTAACTCTTTTACCCTTTTTTTGATTTCTTGTTTAGTTATTAGTGTTTTCATTCGCTAATGCATACAGAAGAGCCGAGCCCAGAGGCAGGGCGTCTTCATCAATAGAAAAGTAGGGGGTGTGTATCTTCGAGTATATCCCTTTTTCTCTATTTGCTCCACCTATAAAGGCAAAGGCTCCGGGTATATTCTCAAGATAATAGGCAAAATCCTCTCCCCACATTAATGATTTATCCATAACTACTACATTCTCGAAGATGTTTTTAGCTATTGATATAAGTTTCGCTGTTTTTTCGGTATTGTTTATCAATGCTGGATAACCGCGTCTATATTGGAGTTCATAATCTATCTGGTAGGAAGTTTTCAAACCCTTCAAAATATTTGCAATCCATTCAGGGACATTCTGCCAGGATTCTTTATCGATGGTTCTAATGGTTCCCTTTAGTTTTATTTCAGAAGGGATAATATTATATGCAGAACCTCCATTGATAGAGCATATGGAGATTACGAGGGGATTTACAGGATTTGATTTTCTGGATATTAGTCCCTGAAGCTGATTAACAAAGAGTGAAGCGATATAGATGGGGTCCGCAGTCTTGTGTGGTTCTGCTCCGTGTCCGCCTTCCCCTTTGAGTGTTATATCCATTTCATCAGCTGCTGCCATCATTGCCCCGGATTTTATCTTTATACTACCTATTTCCAACTCCGGGTCTATATGTAATCCATATATTTCAGAAACTCCTTTCAGGGCTCCTTCTTTTATCATCCCCAATGCCCCCCCGGGCGTTTTCTCTTCGGAGGGTTGGAAGAGAAGGCGAACAGGATGTTTTGGAGGATTTTCTACAAAAAGTCTTGCTGCTCCAAGGAGCATTGCCATATGCGTATCGTGTCCACAGGCATGCATAATTCCTTTATTCTGTGATTTATAGGGGAAAGGTGTTTCTTCATTGATAGGAAGGGCATCCATATCTGCGCGAAGTGCTATTCTTTTATCCCCATCCCCAATATCGGCTATGATGCCTGTGGAATTCTTTGTGATTGGTTTCAATCCAAGCCTTGCGAGATAATCTACAATAAAATTATGTGTCCGGTGTTCCTGAAATGCCAGTTCGGGGTTCCTGTGCAATTCTCTTCGCACTCCAATAATTTCGTCTTTTATTGAATATGCCTTCTTGATTATCTTTTTCATTAGATTATAATAATTGTAAATTGCGATATTGCAAGGGAGAAATTCTTCGCACCACCTCCTTTTTTAACCGCAGATGAACGCAGATAAACGCAGAGCACCCCCACATCCCCTGAAATTTGTAATTCGAGAGGAAAAACCCACCATCACCCACCTTTTTTCTCGCAAAGGGTGTAGTGGCAATTCATGAATTGCCTCTACAAGTTTCGCGCCCTTGGAAATTGTAGAGCAAGCTCTGCCACTACGAAATTTGCAATTAAATAGATGGGTGGAGGAGGGGATAATTTTGCATTTTTCAATTTGCACTTTTCAATCTTCAATGGAGCGTAGCAACTATCTTTGTGTTCTCTGGAACACTTAAAATTAAAGGGGAGTGGTTGGGCTCTTTAGTTCTCTGTGTCCTCTGTGGTTAAAAAATGGGGGGTGGTGTGAAAAAAATTCGCCCCCCCTTGACAAATGTTTTTATTTTTTTATATTGCAATCTAATTGTTAGGTGGTGTCCTAATAAATTAAGGAGAGAAAAGTTTCACGACTAAAAAGGAGGTGAAATATGAAGTATCTCCGTGTTTTTTTACTAGCACTGCTTCTTCTTGGAATTGTTGGGTTTGCCTATGATGCGAAATATGTTATGAAAGAAGACGAAGAAGTGACAAAGATAGTTCCATTTACGGTGAAGATGGATAGACCAATTGTTGAGTCTGGTAAGACGATAATTGTAGGAGCGACTCGTGCACCCCTGAATGAGGGATTTGAAGGAGTGTTCCCGCCTCCAGGATGGTTGACCAGAAATGAGAATGCAGTAACTGGTGATACTATCAGGAAATCTAGTGATCAAGCCAATTCAGGTTCCTATTCCTGTAAATTTAGCTCTTATAGCACTTACAATGCAGATGAATGGTTGATTACTCCCCCACTTGTTGTAACTGTTGCTGGGGCTGATACCATAGAATGGTACTGGATGACATCCGGCTATAATGAGGATATGCAGATTCTGGTATCTACTACTGATACCGCTTTATCCTCATTCAGTGACACGGTAGTGGATACGACAATCAATGGTGCCTGGAATAATCATGAAATCTCTCTGGATGCATACGGTGATGACACGATATATGTAGCATTTAGATACATATCAGACTTTATGTATCGCTTCTATTTAGACGATGTCACTGGTCCAGAAGCAATTATTCCGCCAGATACTATTGGTCCTATGATCTCTGAACTGCAGTATCCTGTTTTTCACTGGTACAATGGTTTGGATGATTCGGTGATTGCCACTATAGAAGATCCCAGTGGTGTTGATTCAGCCTTCCTGCATTACAATGTAGCTGGTTGGAATAGACTCGATATGAATTCTATAGGAGGGGATGATTATGCGACCGCCATACCTGCGCAACCGAAAGGAACCAGAATAAACTGGTATATAGAAGCATACGATGGTTTAGGAAATGCTTCCACTGATCCAGTCGCTCCATATGTTTATACATATGGTATTTATCCCTCATCCGAGAACCTGATCGTTTATGAATCAGGGTATCAAGGTAATGCTCAGGAATTAACCAATGCGTTCGATAACCTTGGCTACGATTACGATGTAATGATGGAGGATACGGCTACTACCTATCCTGATTCTGTTGTTGATTTCTGGAATAATCTCTTGTGGGTAACTGGTAGTTCAGGTAGTCCGCTGGATAACGAGGATGTAGCCCTGATTGGAAACTTCCTGAATTATACTGCTGGAGCAGACTCTGCTGATAGACATTACTTCTTCCTGTCAGGTGATGATATTGGTTATGATAATGATGCTTCACGCCCATTCCTTGAGAAAAACTTCCGCTGTAAGTATATCAAGGACGACCTCTCTTCTAGCGATGATATCGATACAGCAGTTGCTATCCTCGGTGACCCAATAACCGATGGTATGCCTTCATATACATTCAATTCTTCCTATCCTGATCTTGTTATGCCAAAGGCAAGGGTATCAGGAGAGTTGGGAGATGCATCCTATCCATTCCAGATAATCGTTGACGCAGATTCGGTTGATACACCCGGAGGACTTAGATATAACGGTCTTACCTGGGTCGGTGCATATCTACCCTATGAAATGGATGAAATTGAGGATGACGCTGCCCGTGATACTCTTGTTAAGAGGATAATGGAAGCGTTCCCAGGTGCACCAATGCCAGAATTTGTTGATGCTGCTCTATTAGAAACCAGCCATACAAATGGAATATCTGGTTATCTGTCTGGTAAGATAGCAGGATATGCTTATGAACCAGGTGGACTTTCCAATGATTTCATAGTGGATGTAGGTATGGGCCCAATGGGTTCTCCTCTTCCTGATAGTGTTCATAACTGGGTCTGGTCTTCAGCAGCATATACCACTATCCACAATGATACATTCGAGTTCAGTGGACAGATCGATGTTCCTGGAGGATTGTTAGCAGGTGATTTCGCTATGGCATATAGATTCTCTTATGAGCAGGGTCCCTGGATCTATGCAGACCTTGATGGATTCCAGAGGGGTTTTGATTATCAGTATGATCCTGCAATGGCCGGGACACTTACTGTTATTGATGTTCCTAATGTTGTCTTGAACGAGATATATTATGATGGACCTGGCACTGATTATGCACTCTACACAGAGTTGTTCGGCCCGGATGGCGCATCACTGGATAACTTTAAGATACTGGCAGTAAATGGATACGACGGTGTGGTTTATAGAATCATTTCTCTTGATGGAAATACTATACCTTCGGATTCATTCTTTGTTATATCCACTATTGACACCACCTATATGGATATGATAGGTAGTGTAGACTGGCAGAACGGAGATGATAATGTAGTCCTTGTTTATGCAGCAGGTCTTGATACGATTATAGTTGATGCAGTAGGTTATGGGGATTACGATACCACATCATGGTATTTTGTTGGTGAAGGAATGCCGATATGTGATGTGTATGCAGGACACGCAATATTCCGTCAACCCGATGGTTTGGATACGGATGATAACATCCAGGATTTTGTGGCATCAGGTAACCTTACCCCCGGAGCATCAAACTTTGCACCATTGAGTGTTAGCATTGCAGAAATTCAGACTACTGTAAATGATACAACACCCTATCTTGATTCACTCGTTCTGGTGAGTGGTGTAATCACTGCTTCAGATGGTTACGATATATTCATCCAGGATGCCTCGGGTCAATGGAACGGTGCCAGGATAACTTATATTGATGGTTATCCTCTTTCTATGGGAGATGCTGTGACCTTCACATTCAGCCCGATTGAGAGAAATAGAGGTGCTACCTATCCAGGCTCCGAGACTCAATTGGTGGATCGTGCAAGACCGCAAATCACTGGTCCGGGCGTAATACCTGATCCATACCTTACAACTCCCGGTGATGTTGATAGCAGCGAAGCAAATGAGGGTGTTCTTGTTGAGTTGAATCTTGTTACAGTAACCAATGATAATGCCGGTTTTGGAGAATGGATTGTATCAGATGGAGTGGATACCTGTATGATAGATGATTTCTATTATTACACAACGCCAACCACAGGGACAGTTATCTCCATCCTTCGCGGTCCTGTCTCCTATGATTACGGTTACTACAAGATGGAGCCGAGAGGAGACTTTGATATACTCTCCTTTGACGAGACGATTGATTCTGCATTTGCACCGGATTCCATAACAACCGACAGTGTTATAACACCTTATGCCTGGGTTGGAAGCCTTGTTGATGCACCAGAGGATTCGTTCTACACCTACTTTGAGGTGGATTCAGCTGGTGTTAACATACATCGCGATTCTATATACACCTGGGTAGATGCAGGTGGTTCTGATTTGATCACATTCAGTGACTGGACACCACTCTTTGAAGGTGATCTACTCTTCCGTTACTTCACGGCTGCAACTCTGGAAGCTGATCCATCCAATGATACCACTGAATACCCGATTACATCTTCTGGTATTGGTGATATCTCTGGTATGCCAACAGTTTATAGCTTGAGGGTTCCTGGTGTTGCTTTTGGTCGTTCAGCAATCCAGTATGCGGTTCCTGAACATGCAAAGGTAACCCTGTCTCTCTTTGATAGACTTGGAAGAAGGGTATCTGTCCTTGCTGATAAGACCCATAAACCAGGTTATTATCAGATTCCGCTTGATAGGATTAACATTCCAGCAGGAGTATACTTCATCAAGATGGATAGCAAGTCCTTTGAGTCTACAGAGAAGATGGTGTTTGTGAAGTAAAAGGTTTGTTATAAATAAACCGAAAAAAGGGGTGGCGTAAGCCACCCTTTTTTTTATTAATGCACGAATATTTTTTTGCTCCGTGTTATACGCTCTTGAGAGCCTACCATTCGGGCGTGATAAATCACGCCCCTACAAGTTTCGCGTCCTGTAGGGGCTTGATTCATCAAGCCCGAAAAATCGCTCAGAATTAGACACAGATAACACAGATAATCACAGATAAAAAAATAAATTAAAAAAAATCAGTTTTGATCAGTGGGAATCAATGTCTAAAAAATTGGGTGGGAGGAATGGGGATTAAAAAATCAGTTCAATCAGTGTAAATCTGTGTCAAAAAGAAGGGGTAGGGGTCAGGTTTCCTGACCCGTTCGGGCGAGGGGACCTCGCCCCTACATTTTTGAAATCGCGACTGGGAAGTCGCTCCCACAGAGGACAAGGCATGCCTTTTCCCTACAATCAGAGCGCGAGACTTGTAGAGGCAATTCATGAATTGCCCCTACTTCTTAATCGCGACTAGGAAGTCCCTCCTACAAGAGGGCAAGATATGTCTTGCACCTACTAGATTCTTTTTCTCCCTTTCTCCTTCTAAAAAACGCAAAAAAATGGGGTGGTGGGCTCTTCCTCTCGAATTACAAGATTTAAAGGAGTGGTGATGGGCTTTGTGTCCTCAGTGCCTTTGTGGTTAAAAAAAGGGTGGTGTGTCAGAATTATCTATTGACAAAGATAAGTTAATCCCTTACGATTATTCAAAAAAGGAGGAGATATGCTTATATTGTTAATTCCATTTTATCTACCCTTTGCAGAGATTGATAGTGCACTCGCAGCGTTTAATCTAAATAGGGAAGGGATTCAATTTGCACGGCTTGAATGGGGTAACTCTAAACTTGTCCTTCCAGCCGTGAAAAAATTGATGGATTCCCCTCTTAAGGGGGAGGAATATAGTAATCGAATCATTAAGGCGCTTGACAGCAATGTTGGGGATTTAATAAAAACACTGGCTTGTGATCTTGAGATATCCTTTGGGAAAATGCAGTGTAGAATTACTAATATAGAAAACCTTGTCTCTGAAATAAATAGGGTGGGGAAGATGAGGGATGAAGCATTTTCAACCCTATCAGAGAGGGAGAAGATAATACTCCTTTCGGAATTACCCGGGAGATGGGAGAATGAGGATGATTCTACCGATGATTGGCTGAAAACCGTCCTGTTAAAGAGATACGATATTGAATTTGATACAACCACTATCGATGATGACACAGTGATGGCAATATTCAATAAGGTAGATATGGATAAACTAATGGAAGCAGGGCTTCTTCTCTATAAGATTGCAGAACAGGTTCCGGGACTACTTAACGATATATCAGATGATAGTTGTCCTAAGATAGTAAAAACCGATTACGGAAAGGTTATCATCGGGACTAAAGGTCCTGATCATTATAACGGGGATATTCCATTTATCCTGGATCCGGGTGGCGATGATAGATATATTGATTGTGGGGGAGCCATAGGGCTTTTGGATTCTAATCATAGTGGGTTAAGCCTTATTGTGGATCTCAACGGTAATGATGTATATCATTCTAATCAGATTATATCTAATGGAGCATCTCTTTGCGGTTGTGCTGTGCTTATCGATGGAGAAGGGAATGATTGCTACTATTCTACACATTATTCCATTGGTGCTGGCTATATGGGATTTGGATTACTTTTAGACAAAGGGGGCAATGATTTTTATAAGGGAGGTATATTCTCAGTTGGAGCAGCCAATTTTGGCCTTGGGTTAATGCTTGATTATGAGGGGGATGATTCATATTCTACTGCCTGTTTTGGTGAGGGATTCGGAAGCACATACGGATATGGATTACTTGCCGATTATCAGGGTTCGGATGTATATTATGCGGGTGGTAGATATCCCCATACGCCATTACAACCCAATTCCTATCAATCTCTTTCTCAAGGGTTTGCAATGGGTGTGCGTCCGGATTGGGGAGGAGGTATCGGATTCCTCTATGATAAAGAAGGTAACGACTTCTACAATGGTGATATATATGCTCAGGGTGCAAGTTATTGGTGTTCTGCTGGCTTTCTGGTGGATGGCGCAGGACAGGATAGATATATTGCAACCGAATATGCACAAGGGTCAGGGATACATCTCTCCTATGGGTATCTTGCAGACTTATGTGGCGATGACCACTATTTCTCTCGATTTGGACCATCTCTTGGTGAAGGGCACGATTTTTCCTGTGGAATACTAATAGATTCCTCTGGTAATGATTGGTATTCTGTGAGTGGGGGATTGGGAGTAGGATTGCACAATTCCTTTGGACTCTTTTGTGATATTTCGGGAAATGATGTTTATAACATTACAGAGGATCTTGGAATAGGTGATGCAAACTACGGACGGGGATTCTCAGGGATAGGGATTTTTTTAGACCTTCAGGGTAAGGACCAATATCCGGAAGGAAGAGGATACGATGATATAACCTGGTTTAATAGAGGATATGGGATTGGTATAGATAAAGAAAGTAAGGTGGAAGCCGAGGATTTGCCGCAGAGACCGGTTCCTGATTTTTTAGAGATGAGTATAGAAGAAATCTTTTTCATTGCTTCTGAATGGGGGGTGGGTGATAATAAGGATAGGGTAAAGGAAGCAAGGGATTATTTCAGCAAGAAGGGTAAAATTGCGCTGGATTATATCTGTCAGAATAAATTAGATACAAAGAATGGGCTGGAACTCCGTGCTATAGAAAAGGCTTTTAAGGAAAACAAGGATTCGCTTACACCATATCTTGCTTCCAAGCTAAATGACACCAATGAGAAAATTAGAAAGAATGTGTTTTATTTTATAGGAAGACTCAAAGTTGAATCGTTGTCGGATTCACTGCTTGTATCTTTATCCCGACAGGATAATAAGAATATCCTGCGATATATCGTTTATGCACTTGGAAAGGTGAAGGAAGAGAAATCTGTTGGTAAAATAATAGGATTCCTTCGAGAAAAAGAACCTTTAAAGATTACATCTATCAGGGCTCTGGGAGAGATAGGGGATACCGCTGCAATAGAGCCAATACTAAAACAGATGAAAAACCCTTCTGTAACAGTCAGGTCATCTATTGAACAATCCCTTGTTTCTTATGATACCCTTCTCTATCCCTTCATTGAGAAGCAATTAAACGGGAATTTTTATCCGGAATTATTGCTTACACTGGCAAAAGCAGTGGAAGCAGATAGCAGTAACTACAGAAGAAAGGTAAAAAGGCTGTTGTTTAAATATCTTGAAGATACCGATTGGAAGAGAAGGGAGTATGCTGCAAGAGGTCTTAAGCTACTCGGAGGAGAGGATGTAATAGAGAGGTTCAAACTCCTTGTGGACTGTGAACCCAATCCTTTTGTAAGGGGAGTTTTGAAGTAGGTGCAATTCTCTTCTGTTTCTTTGTGTGGTGGTGTAAGGGAAACAAAACATTGATTTTCGCTGTGTCCTTCGTGCCTTTTTGCGTTCATTGCGTTGAATTGCATCCATAGCGTTGATTGCGTTATGCTTTTGGGCGAGGGAACCTCGCCCCTACATCTATCTCAAACCGTGAAGAAACCGTGGCTAAAAAACTGGGTTCATTGAGTTCGTTGGGTTCATGGTGTTCGTAGGGTTGGAAACCCAACACAGAACCCCTCCGAGATTGCTTCACGGAGCGGAGCAGGAAGAAGAGTTCGCAATGACTATTCGTAGGGTTCATTAGGTTCGTTCCTATTTAACTATTTATCCATT
>JAGLZA010000419.1 GCA_023131835.1 Caldifarciminota bacterium | reverse complement strand
AGAATGCTATATTTGCAAAATTAGGATCTATAAAAGAAGGTCTTGGAGATGTATTAGGCCCCGTAAAAACGGCGATACACACTAAATTAGCAGCTATAAAAGACGGCTTAGCGGAAAAGTTAGCACCGGTTACAACAATAGTATTGAATGCGTTAAGTAATATAAAAGATAAACTTGACCCTATTATAGCCCCTTTGAAAACGGCAATACATAACAAATTAGGTGGCATTAAAGAGGGTCTTGAAGAGAAGTTAGCCCCTGTAAAGACAGCAATAGAGAGGGTATTCACAAGCGCAGTTGGTACTATTGAAACTTCCTTTGCTGATTTACCCACTGCAATCGGAACGATCTTCACAACTATCGGCAAGGCAATAACAACGTTTGGTGAAAACCTACCTGGCTTTTTAGGTACGAGTGTTGCGGACTTAGGTCAATCATTTACCGACTTAGGCGATTCGTTTAAGATACCCACCGAAGACATTGAGACAGACTTAGGTGAGGTAACAGGACATATAGATACAGTTAGCACAGCGGTAGGCATAATGAAGGAGGAAATCGAGAAGGTTCCCTCAGCAGTTGCCACTGTTGCAGAAGCCACAGGCACCATGCAAACGGAGGTGGAAAAAGACGTTGATAAGATCAATATTGACGTTGACGGTGTAAAATTGACCTTCGATGGCCTAAAGGGTAAAATAGGCGATGTTGTAACAGAGTTTGGCAATTTTGAAGATATTGCAGGTACGTTAATCGGTTTGGACTGGTCAGTATTCACAACACTTAAAGAAGAGTTACCTGAGATAGACGAAGGTATTGGCGATATGGAAGAAGCCTTTGGGGATTTGAAAACTGTCTTGGATGACAATATAGATAATTTTGATTCAATACAAAAGGATTTAGGGGATATAGAACAATTTATAACCCCTTTTGTTAATAATATTGCACCGGGTATAACAGCAATTGGCAATTTCGGCAAGGCATTGAGTGACACACAAAGTGCTCTTGGTGTTTTTGCATCTATGAGTAAAATAGATTTAGAAGGGATGTTAGGCTTTGAGAGTGCTGTGCATTCAATGGTTATGGGGTTGGATATTTTAGAAGGGCAAATGGAAAGATTGATGCCTTCCTTTGGCGATATCAAGTCGGTGATTACTCGTATTTCAACTACGTTTGTCTACTCAGGAGGGCGTGCGGAGGCAATGGCAAAACAACTTAGAGATGCAGCGGGAGCTATGAATGAAACGGGGCTATCAACAGAGGAATTATGGGTGCGACAAGAGTATCTTGTAAACGCCCTTATGGATATGGGTGTTAGTGGTAACGTTGCTTATGAATTCTGGCATCGTCTTCGTGACGAGCAAG
>JAGLZA010000418.1 GCA_023131835.1 Caldifarciminota bacterium | reverse complement strand
GTGACTATGTTCAAGGCTTAGCTACATATCTACCTACATTAACCAGTGAGCTTGGCACCCTGAACGACTTTTGGGGGGAAAGCGGTGAGACAATTGAAGATAGTATGACTTCCTATCACAAGCTGATGAGTGTGGTCAAGGCAATAACTCTATCATATGCAGATTTTACCAAAACAATAATGGAATTGTCTCTGGCGCAAGATACGGCAGCTTCACTTGGCACGGACTTAGGTAGAAGTTTTGAAATGGTTGGGGAGTTTGTTGGTGAATTGGCTAATATTGTACCCACTCTTGCTAATGAATTAGACTCCCTGGACGATGTTTGGAAAGAAAACCAAGAAACAGTCAATAAGGGTGCAGTGGCATTTGGCAATGCAATGAAGCCAATCCGGACTATATCAGGCGGTATGCTTGATTTAGGGAATGTAATGGTAATTGCAGGCGATGACATAGGTGGTAAATTTGATAGCATTACAGACTACATTGGTAAACTGACTGATTTTACACCGCGGCTTGGTTTAGCTTTAAGCGGTTTGAAAACTGTTTGGGACGAAAACAGCGGGGCAATCAACGATGGTACAACTGCATTCTCAAATATAGTTGGGGCAATCTCCGATGTGCAAACAAGTATAGGAGACTTAATTACCGCAGAAGGTGACCTTGAAACGGCCGCGGGTGACGCAACCACCGCAGTGGACGATGAATCCGATGCGCTTGCGGGACATTCCCTTTCAACATCTTTAGACACAACGGTAGCGTCTTCAGCAATACTTCAAGCAGCAACAGTGGCATTGATTGGTGTCATGGGTCCACTTACAGGTGCGGTAAGCACAGTGGCAGCGGCATTGTCAGGTGAGTTAGTTGATGCACTGGATGTCGCGGCAAAAGGGGCGGTGCGTTTTATGAATGATTTTGTAGCGGGTATATTTGGTGTAATTCCCACAATTGAAGAAGCATCTTGGCTTGCCGGAAAGCCACTTGCGGATAGTTTCAGTTCTGCTGCAGATCATGTGGCAGGCATAGTGGAAACACTTGGGGACCGTTT
>JAGLZA010000417.1 GCA_023131835.1 Caldifarciminota bacterium | reverse complement strand
CATCCACGCTGTAACCATATACCTCGTAATTCCAGGTGCCTCTGGCTATGCCGTTTGGATTTCTTATATCGAGATTTATTCTACCATCAGTGACCCCGTCAGCATTGTCAAAGTACGGACCCAGCACATAACCGTCTGCAGTGTGTATCGTCAGTCTCAGTGAGTCCGTTTGGTCTCCCCAGTTTAGATCTACATTTAACACCGTAATATCACTATTCACAATTTTGCTGTGCAGGTTTGTCTCACCCTGTGTGATCGTATCGTAGACCCACAGGATGCCGATGTCGCCGCCAGTATTGCCAGTGCTTTGTGCTGGTGTTACGGTATATCCGCCTAGCTTTGCTGTATTTGTTTTATCTACACTTGCCGCTGTAGCAAGAGATGCTGTAAGCAGCAGTATAAGTGCTATAACTCCTATCTTTTTAAACATTTAGATCACTCCATTTAATGAATCACTTCAGATGTAAAAAAGATACTATTTATATTTTCTGTCCAGATCATCCAACTGAAACAAAACAGTTGGATGATTTGGATATAAAGTATTTATAATAGGAATTTCTTAGGAAAAAATGCAAACATCATAAATTGATGTTGCACGGGGTTCAACTGAAACTACCAAAGATCGATTGAACCCCATGAGTTGCCCGAAGGCAAAGATAGGTTGGTTTTAAAAATACTTAAGGCTTGCCTGGGCTTGCCTCCGGGGGAAATGAAAAGGAGGAATAAAATGAAATCAAGGAATGGAATGCGGATAATATCCGTGTTCATGACTTTGTTGCTGGTGAGTGCAATGGCAATGCCGGCGATGGCATGTACACCTTATGCACAGCCAGCACAAGATGGAGGTGCAGCAACATCAATAGGCTGCCCCTGCTCAGAGGGTATAGATATTGTCGATGATTCAGATGTGAAGGTCGAGACAACAGAATTATCAGGAATGGAAAAGAATAAGGCAATAGCACAGGCGCTATCAGATAAAAGTGTCCTGAAGCTAAGAAAAGAATTGATAAAATCGGGGTATAAACCTTCGATTGAAAAAATCAGTGCAACAAAAGCCGCTACGATAAATGAGAGTGGAACCATAACAACCACACTCGTAGCGATGCCATTCAGTGGTGCGGATGGGAACGTGACTGCGGTTATCACATTCGCTTCCAATGAGCTTGGAAGTGCTGCTGTAGCAGTTGTGATAAGCGACGGTATGCTTACGACGTTGGGCTACGATTCTATCAGCGGTGAAGTGCAGATACTAAGTATTGATTATTGTAGCTTCTGCATGTGGGCAGTTGGTGGTATATGCGCCGTTATCGCACACAAGGGTTGCGGTGCTGGATGCTTGTACGTATGTACAAAAGTCCCCAACCCATTATGGGCTGCTATATGCTATGGCACTTGCTGGTTAATATGTGACTACATTGTAGCCTACGACAAATGTGGTAGTGGTGCGGCTATAATATGTGAAGAGGTGGGGTTATGTTAAAACCCCTCCTCACTTTTTTTATTTTCTTTGTGGCTTCGTTAGCTATTCGCGTCATAACGATGTCATATTATCCACAGTATACCGATTTTGCACATTTAGTTTCGTCGATTCTAATTGCAATGGGCATTGCATTTTCAACGACATCGACTACTACGCGATTTCCTTCTATATTTCCCTCTATAATCTCACAAAAAAATCAGATTATTTTCACATTTATAGTGATATTTCTGATATTTTACTATGGATATAAACCATAGGTGTGACTCCATACAAATAGATATTTAGAATAGAATCATTTGAATAGATGTAAAAGGATGTGAACAACATGCTTAAAAAACTGGTAACTATAACCCTCATACTCTCAATCGTAGCAACAGGCTGCATAGATGATGAGATGACTGTTGAAGAAATAGCAAAACATACTCAGGAGAAGTATGAAACCGTACATGACTTCAAAGCAACAATGATCGCTACAACGAACGTTCAAGAAGCAGAAGTAACGGATGAAATAGACATTTCAATCAAGAAACCGAACAAATTCAGGAGCGAGGATAAAGAGCAAGGCATAATAACAGTTTCCAATGGTGAAGTGATGTGGGTGTATGATGTCAAGAAGGGCGAAGCAACTATGGTACCACTGGAAGGTTCCGGAGACCTGCCTGATTTTGACTATGGACAAATCATCAAAGAGTTGCTGATGGACACCAATGCCACACTTCTTGGAGAGGAGAAGCTTTCTGACAGGTCCTGCTATGTCATTGAGGTAACTCCAAAGAAAGACACGTACATAACAGGTCAAAAGATCTGGATAGATAAAATGTACTGGCTCCCAATTAGAATCGAGACCGACTTTGAAGGTTTCAAATCAAGTGTGGAGTATACAAACGTTTCTTTCAACACCGGGATCAGCAATGGTGAGTTTGAGTTTTCTTCGCCGTCGGGAGTGAAAATAATAGAACCTGAAACAAAACTCCCTAACCATGTTAGCATGGAAGATGCGCAGAACAATGTGAACTTTACAATTCTGAACCCTTCTTACACTGCCGGGTATGAATTCAATGGTGCAACTGTTTCTAAATCTGGATATGTGGAGAGCATTTCCCTGATCTACACGAAAGGAAGGAAAAGAATGATGATAACTCAAACAACATCGCAGGAGAAGTATCTGTTACCAAATGCTGAAAGTGTTAGCATTGGGGAAGCAGAAGGCGAACTTACATACATCTTCGGTAGCAAAATGCTCAGGTTTGATTCCAATGATACCGAAATTATGATTACAGGCACAATGACCAAAGAAGAACTCATAAAAATAGCTGAGTCAATAAACTAATTGTGCCGTTTCTATTTTTTCTTCTTTGGATGCGGAAAGGAAAGAGACGTCGTAGGTGAGTTCGGAATTATTAAATTAAACTTACATGAAACCCCATTATCCACACCATACATTTGCAGTAGTTGCATGCATTATTTACCTGTTACTACTTCACATCCCTTCAGCATCAGCAGAGGGTGTCTTTGTTGAATACTTCCATATGGAAGAATGCCCTGACTGCGAAAAAACGGATCCTTTGATATTGAAGCTTGAGACTGCCTACGGTGGTAACGTAATAGTCAGTTGGACGAGTGTTGACACCACAGAAGGTTGGGAAAAATGGAACACATATAGTTTTCTTGAGGTACCTGCCATAGTAATAAACAACGAAATCAAAATCCCAAAAGACGAGATTACTGAAGATAACTTGAGATCAGTTATTGCCGTATATCAAGCCGGTGGCAAGCCAGATAATGAATTCTTAAGCACTGAATGGAGTCTCCCACTCGCCTATTCACTTGGATTGTTTTCTGGATTTTCACCGTGTTTAATGGCAGTACTCGGATTTATCTTAAGTTTTACTGCTTCTGCTGGCGTTTGGTGGTGGTGTACTGACACCGTTTATAGGAATTGGTCTAATTGGGGGGTGCACTTTGTCCGAACGGGTTCGCTCATACAGAGTGTACATAAAATCAATCAGCGGTGTGGTGCTTGTATTGTTTGGTATGTGGGAGTTAACTAAAATTTGCATATCAGATTTGTTGCAGTATACAATATGCTTTCCAATATGATAAATGTGAATCACAATAAAAATGTACATGATAGAAGAATTAAAATATGTTTTGTGTTTTATCCTTGTTTTTTTAATTATGACAGCAGGTAGTGCAGCAGCTACAATCACCGTGGACGATGAGGGCGGCTCAGATTATATCTCGATACAGGCGGTTGCTGAAATGCAAGCCACTGTGATACGATTATTGTTTACCCAGGGACGTATACCGAAAATGTGGTTCTGATCATATCTGGGGACATTGTCAGTAGCTAATTAAATGGAAGTGACCAATTTGAACAAAAAAACTCAATGTGTAGTATCAATTGGAGTTACAGCAGCATTTGTACTACTGCTGAATTCTTATTACGTGGTTAGTTGTTTTTGGGCATTATCGCAGCAGCCTTTCCTTTCTGGCTCCAGATGCTATTCGACTGCCTGCAAAGACCGAACGAACAGTTCCCGGACGGCGGCGAGCATGATAAACTGATATTGTGCCTTGCCATATTCTTTGTGCATTTTGTAGGTGCGGTAATGTATTACTTCCTTGTCAAGAGAAGGAGGAATGCTGGATTTAATCATCCAACTGAAGCAGAACAGTTGGATGATTTGGATATAAAATATTTATAATAGGAGTTTTGTTAGAATAAGAGGCAAACATCATAAATTGATGTTGCATGGGGTTCAACTGAAACTACCAAAGATCGATTGAACCCCAGACTTGCCCTGAAGGCATGGTAATATTCGCTTTATATTTACTTAAAACCAGCGCTGTGCCTGAGGGGAAAACAAAATACAAAGGAGTGAAATAAATATGAAGAAAAGTAAAGGAATGCAATTAGGCACACTGTTCGCAGTGATGTTGCTTTTGAGCATGGCGTTTGTACCGGCTGTGAGTGCCGTCCCTTCAGATGGCTCGAATAAACAAATATCGGTTCAAAAAGAACAAGTAGCTGAAGCGCTTGCAATACTCAAATCAGCTCAAACGGATGGCGAAATAGGTATACTTTCGACAGCAAGTATAATTAAGGATGCTGTGGATGCTTTGAGAGCTATTGTTGCTATATTACAATATTACGACGATGACCCTAGATTAGATCAAGCATCTTCTGA
>JAGLZA010000416.1 GCA_023131835.1 Caldifarciminota bacterium | reverse complement strand
GTTAGGGTTGATGTTTGGTGGCGTAGATTCATCGTAGTTCCTCCTTTTGCACATCGATAAATATACTCAAATCCTGAGTGGATACATAGGTATCGATGAGATATCGCACTCTGTTTCCGGGCTCAAGAACTACGGGGACAGGGAGGTTTAGAATATAGCTCACCTCTTGGCCTTTCACCAAATCCAAATATATATAATGTGTATTATCCGTTGGGCGGTGATCAATGAACAATCCACTCCCTTTAATCGCCCCGGTCATCCCATATATCACATTATATCCCCGCAGTAACCATCGTTCGGTTTGGGGTACGGTAAAAAAAGTGAAACCGCTGGCGGATGTGATTGACACAGTCGTGTCTTCAACTTCCCATTTTTGCAAATGCGGTTCAATGTTGTACACAGGAATCACTTCTTCGGAAAAAGTGAATTTATCTGGAATCCATTCTCGCAGTTTGAATTTGTCCTCTATCTCCTGTAGAATCCTTGCTTTTGTTATTTCTTTGGTCATTCAACTACTCCAATAGCTCCACTACAACATTTATCGGGTTAGTTCCGGGTGCGATATCCACATATGCGTGGATCAAATCCCCAGCAGCTACATTTTCGTTCATTGCGAACATATGCTGGTTAACTAACACGGCACCGGTCGCTGAGTTGTAAAACTCACCCACCTTCACAGTTCCTACATATATGCTGATCTTCGCGTCTAATGCGGCGGCGCTGCCAGCGCATCCGACACCGGAAAGTATCCGAGGGTATGGCGCCTGCTGCCAAATTGTGTCTTTGAATAAATCATAACCGACTACTGCGGTTGCATGTGCTACACTTACTTGTCCTATCATGTTATTTTTTCACCTCCTTTTCTCTATTTTCGAGAGCTTTCAGCACTCTCTTTGCTTTAACATAGTCACTTGCATCTTTATGCAAGTTGGAATATTCGTCTATTCTTGCTTGCCTAGCGATGGCCTGACTGAATTCAGCTATGAATCTGCTCCAGTTACCGAAAGGCTCTGGTTTGTTTATCATTTCCTCTTCTTGACGGTCTTAAAGACCTTGTCAAGATCCTTCTTCATAGCGTAGTA
>JAGLZA010000415.1 GCA_023131835.1 Caldifarciminota bacterium | reverse complement strand
CGTACGTAAGCATACTTGGAGAGGCAGAAACCATCCACAAACCAATAGAGAGAATCGTGGACATGGTCGGATATCCCTCTGAAGTATTGCGAATACTCAATGCGGAGGATAGGGTAGTTGCAATCTCCTCAAGTGTCGGAGGAAAAAGTTATCAAAGTTGGTCCGTATTCTTCCCAGAACACACCAAGCTTCCGACTGTTGGAAGCTGGTACACACCAGACTACGAGGCAGTACTCAGCCACAATCCTGACGCAGTCGTGTCATATATGCCACAGGCAGCGTATTGGGCAGAAAAGAAAGCTGAATGGAATGAAAAACTTCCGGGCGTCCATATTATTGCCCTTTCCTTTGTTAATCCACTAACAGGCAACAAATGGACCGAAATAGGCGAGTATAACGACCTGATACAAAGCACAAGAAAGCTCGGATACATCCTTGACAAGGAGGATGAGGCTGAGGAGTTCTGTGATTGGTATGAAGGATACTTCAACCTCATCAAATCGCGAACAGATGAACTCTCGGAAGATGAGAAGCCAAAAGTATATTATGAAAACAGACGTTATAGAACCTGGCATACTACTCGAATACTTCGAATCATCGACGTAGCTGGCGGAATAAACTTCGTTAGAGAAAGCGAAAAATACGGTACCGAATTGTTCTCCGGTGAGGTAGATTCTGAATGGGTGATGGAGCAAAATCCCGACATCATCCTATCAAACCAAAATGTTAAGGGTATTTATCCTGGTTATCATTGGGATGATTCGTCAGGCATTATAGAGGTTAGAGACAGCATCTTAAACCGCCCTGAATTGGCTAATGTCAATGCCACGAAGAATAATAGGGTTTATGTTCTTACCGCTTTCTTCACGAATGGACCACACACCATTATAGCCATCGCATACTGTGCAAAATGGTTCCATCCAGATTTATTCAAGGACTTAGACCCAAAGGCAATCCATCAGGAATATCTGGACAATTTCCACGAAGATCTGAACTTCAACGTATATGAACACGGGGTATTCGTGTATCCAGAACCAAGCTAAATTGTCATCGAGCATCGATGGCAATACATAGAACAGGAACAAAAAGAACAGAAATAAAAGAGCGATACGAAAAACATGAAAAAGTTTGTTGGGAGAAGATTTTTTATTTCCCTCCCTTCCAAAATGAATAATAAAGGCGATGAAGACTGAGGAAA
>JAGLZA010000414.1 GCA_023131835.1 Caldifarciminota bacterium | reverse complement strand
AGGTATCATTCACATTCTTGAAATGGTCAAGGTCAATTAAAACTATTGATAAAGGAATACCAATCTCCTGGGTTTCTTCAATTTTCTTCGGCGCTCTCACATAAAGATACCGCCGATTATAAAGGCCCGTCAAATCATCAAGATATTCTTTGCCTATTTTATTCATTTATTTATATCATACCGGTGATTTATAACTTAGTTTTTGCGTCTTTAAATTCATCCACATCCATGGCAGATGGACGGGATTCATTTGACATTTATCATTTGTCATTTGAAATTCTCCCTTTTGTTCCCTTGTCTCCCAGTCCCCTTGGCACCTTCTCAATCCACCCCTTGGCACCAAGCTTCTTAAATATTTTCATCGCCCTGGTAAAAGATTTTTTTGCGCTAGTCTTATCATCAGCTTCTTTAAACATTAAACCTTGATAATAATAAACCTGAGCAATATCAAATTTTCTTTTTAATTCTTCCCCGATTGATATTGATTCTTTAAAAGAAGATTTTGCCTTATCCCACTTTTTTTGTTTTGTATAAAGGCGGCCAGAAAGACAAAGTGCCTTAGCCTTTATCTCCTTTGAGCCAAGTTCATCCGCAAGAGATAAGGTTTGATTTAATCTCTTTTTAGCTTCAGCCAAGTTACTCTTTGTCAAATAGAGTGATGTAAGACCAAGAAAAGCATAAGCTAGAAACAGTTTTGACTTAATTTTTCGGGCAAGTAAATGAGCTTTGTTGTAATACTTTCCAGCGACTGAGAGATCTCCTTTCTCAAAATATGTATCTCCTAAACTAAGCAGACTTCCCACCTCTCCCCAACAATCAGCAATTTTCTTCTTTATCTTAAAGGAACGTTGGTGAAACTCCAATGAGGTTGTATATTCACCAAGATTATTATAGATAATGCCTATGTTGTTTAGGCTCAATGCTTCCCCTCTGCGATCACCAATCTCTTCTCTTATCTTTAAGGAACGCTGGTAAAACTCCAATGAGGTTGTATATTCACCAAGATTATTATAGATAATGCCTATGTTGTTTAGACTCGCTGCCTCTCCCTTTCGGTCACCAATTTCTTCTCTTATTCTTAATGAACGCTGGTAAAACTCCAATGAGGTTGTATATTCACCAAGATTATTATAAATAATGCCTATGTTGTTAAAACTCGTTGCCTGTCCCCTTCGTTCACCAATCTCTTCTCTTATCTTTAAGGAACGTTGATAAAACTCTAATGAGGTTATATATCCACCAAGATAGTAATAAATAATACCAATGTTGTTAAAACATGCTGCCTCCCCCTTACGATTACCAATTACTTCCACTATTTTTAATGAATCCTGGTAAAACTCCAGTGAGGTCGAATAATCACCAAGTAGTTCATAGACAATGCCAATATCTTTAAGGCTCGCCGCTTCCCCCCTGTGGTCGCCAATCTCTTTCCTTATATTTAATGAATCCTGGTAATATTTCAATGAGGTTGTATATTCACCAAGATTCTTATAAATAACGCCTATGTTGTAAAAACTGGCAGCTTCTCCTCGGCGATCGACTATCTCTTTTGTTGTTTTTAATGAACGCTGGTAAAACTCCAATGAGGTTGTATAATCACCAATAATCTCATAGACAACGCCGATATTATTAAGGCTATCTGCCACACCTTTCTTATTATCCAGTTCACGATAAATTTCGAGGGCTACCCCTGCCTTCTTTGCAGCCTTATTACACTGTGCCATATCCTGATAAACCTTACTAAATGCAATAAGACAATCTGCTTCCTTCCCTTCGTCACCCATCTTTTTCGACTTCTTAATCGCCTCTTTTAAATCCATTACTGCATCCTCATTTTTTCCTACTAAATTTGATACTATTGCTCTTTTCCTCAAACATTCAATCTCTTCTAATTCTCTACCAATTATTGCCTCATGGCGCAAACTCTCAATCACCCAGGTGTAAAATCTTATCGCATCCTGATTTGCATAAGATGATTTTGCTCTATCTGCGGCAATCATACTATACTTTATAGCTTTCTTCCTATCACCACTTATATAGAAATGGTGCGATAACTCCTCAACTACCTCTTTAATGCGATCTTTATAAATACTCAACAACCTCTCGCCAACAATCTGATGATAACGTCTTAATTCAGCTCCACTTATCTGATTATAGATTATCTCCCTGATTATATTCTCGGAAAAACAATAACGCTCGCCACCACTCTCTTTTAATAACCTTACTTCCAATATATCATCTATTAAATCAAAAAGATGACCTTCATTCATCTTGGTTATATCCCGCAAAAATGTAAAATCAAATTCCCTACCAATCACTGCCGCATACTCTAATAGACCCTGTGCTTCGTTATTCAACATGACCAATTTCCTGTCAACCACGCCCGCAACAGAATAAGGGATAGCGACCTTCTTGCTTTCATCAAATATCCACTTATCCTTATCCCAGATAAGCGCACGACTTGTCTCTAAGGACTTCATTAACTCCCCAATAAAAAATGGGTTACCTCTTGTCTTTTTGAATATATACTCAGTAAGTTCAAGAGGTGGGCTTGCATCTATAATTAATGAAAGCATTTGGGCAATGTCAGCCGTCTCAAGCGTTTCTAAATTTATCTTTTCATATAGACCTTCACGTCCCATCAATTGTAGTACACTTTGGAAAAAACTATCTTTTATTTCTTCCACACGATAAATCAAGAAGAAAAATATAGGACTTTTCCTTAAGGCTCTAATCAAATAATGGAGAAGTTCCAAAGAACCTTTGTCTATCCAGTGAATATTATCCAAACATACAAACAAAGGTAATTTTGAAGCTTGCAATGCCAAAAACCTTCTTACACCTTCAAAAAGTCGAAACTTATCAAGCATAAAAATATTTTTCTCTACTTCGCTTGATTTACCAGATATTTCCGGTATTATTTTGACAAGTTCGATTTGATAAGCCATTGCTATTTCCTTGATGCTTCCCTTGCCCTCTTTGTTAATCACGGTACGAATAATATCCCTGAAAGGATAATAGGGAATTGAGTTGGTCGTAGCTGACAAACTACTCTCCAGAATGCGAATATCCCACAATTGGAAGTGCTTTACACACTCGCGCACTAATCTTGTCTTTCCAACACCAACCTCACCACTAATACATACCGCACCGCCATTTCCACTAAATATTGGACTAATAAATTCCTTGATCTTGGTTATATCTTCATCCCGACCAATAATCTCCTCTGTTGGAATTATTAATTCTTTTTTCCCTTTTTCTAAAATACTAATCCGATCTCTACCATGCCTCTTTGCACTAAATAGATTTCGATCGGCAATTTCAAAGAGCGTTTGCCAATCACCAGCATTCTCAGGACATGAAGCTATACCAATACTCATAGTTAATCTTATCTGAGCAAACTCCTTATTTCTACACTCTTCAATAAATCGTTGAGAAATCCTTTTTGCTTGCTCGTAATTAGCATTGGGAAGGACACACACAAATTCATCACCGCCATAACGGAATACTGTATCATCGGTCCTTAATAAGGTTTTTAGAAACGTGGCAAACTCTTTGAGCACCACATCACCGCGGGTATGGCTATAGGTGTCATTTACATTCTTAAAATGGTCCAAATCAATGAAGACTATTGATGAAGGTATTCCATTGTCCTCTGCATCTTTTAATTTCCTGGGTGCCTGTATGAAGAGATAACGACGGTTAAAGAGACCTGTTAAATCGTCAATGAATTCCTTTCTTATTTTAGCCATATATAAAATTATATGCTTTTTTTCTGTTTTGTCAAACACCAAACCCTAATTTCACCACAAAGACACGAAGGACACAAAGCCTATCACCATCCCCTTAAATTTTGTAATTTAAGAAAGAGAGCCCATCATCACCCCCCCTTTATTTCACCACAAAGACACGAAGGACACAAAGGAAGAATAGTTAAGTGGTTGAATGGGAAGATAGTTAAATAGTAGGAGCGACATCCTTGTCCCTTTTTGATGTCATTGTGAACTTTTCTTCCTGCTTGACCCCAGTGAAGCAATCTCATTTTAAAAACAAGAAATTTATTTTGTTTAGATAAATATTGAAAAATTAGGTATTATAGGGATAAAAATTCTGTCTTAATCAGTGTGAATCTGTGTCAAAAAAAGGGTTCATGGGGTTCGTGGAGTTCGTAGGGTTCATGGGGTTCATTAAGTTTGTCAGTTTCGTTCCTAATTAACTATTCAACCATTAAACTATTCAACTAATTCCTTTTACTTTCTATGCATTCTATACAAGGAATTTTAAA
>JAGLZA010000413.1 GCA_023131835.1 Caldifarciminota bacterium | reverse complement strand
GAAATCTCCTTTAGTTTTGGTGTGTAAATCACATCAACAAAGAAATTCTTGTATTTTACTTTTGCATTTGTTTATATCATCGTCCCATTCTTTATCTGTAACAATTAACAAATCAATTCCTTGATCTTTGCAAAGTTGTTGCTTAATTTTATCGCATTCTTTTCTATCGGACTTAGAGTGCCAGTAAAGACCATTACATTCGATTGCTTTGTTTAAATCTGGGAACCAAATATCTAGTTCTAAACTGCATCCTGTTTTGGGATTGATCAATTGTGATTTGTCATTTGAAACATGATCAATATCTAATTCATTAAGAAAACTTTTAACTGTTTTTTCCCATTTCGAAATATTATTACTACAAAAAGGACACCTTTTACCTGCTTTCCAATTACTCCAGCTTATTGAATGTCTATGTCCCCTTGGACAAATATAATGTAATTTCGAATGAGCATTTTTATACACTATTGTTAAAAGTATATATCCTTCTTTAGTGAATTCTGCCCGAATAAATTCTATAGTTTTTTTGGCCTTCCTCGAACAATGGGCGCACCTAATTTTTTTTAAAGAACTGCAATTACCCCAACTTATGGAGTGTCTATGCCCCATTGGACAAATATACTCTAACTTTTGTCTATTATTTATGTAATCAATAGTTAATAATTCAAAATCTTTACTTTCAAAAAAAGCCTTTATTGTTTCATAATCCATTTTTTTCGACATAATAACCTCCTTGATAAATTATTTTTTTGATGGGGTTAGATGTAACAATCAAGGTATTACATCAAGGTGGCCAAACCCTGTCCCCCAACCAATATACTAACTAAAATCGAAGTAAGTCCTTGTATTTATTAGAGAATTTGCCCCGGTTTCCGAGGCACCAAGGCGAACGTTCATGAATATTGGGTCTGAGGTCATTCCCATGTACCCACTAGAACCAATGGGTTCACTATCATCAGCATCGGATACAACAGCTAAATTTGCTTTTGTCGCATGTAAATATGCAGGAGGTGTATCACTATCAATATCTGCAGATGTTACACCCACTCTCCACTCTTTACCATCTGTAGGTGATGATCCAGCAAGGTTTCCTGGCCCAATTGTTCCGAAACGAAAATATGTATCGGAGTTATTCTCATTATGATGTTCGAAAGTACCATGACTCTGAAGTCCGAATTTAACTGTACTAATTTCTATAGCTCCAGATATGATTTCAAATATAACTGCTTTAACAGGACTCTCGGTTGATACAGTGACGTTTCCATAATTAAGATTTGTTATATCATAACTCTGTGGTTGGGGCGGTTTACATACGACATAAAATTCATCGCCCGCTGCAAAAAGGTCAGCAGGATTACCAACAAATTTTATAGTTAGTCCTCTGGTCCCTAACTGAGTCATCTCATCGTCTTTACAAGTTATAGAGTTGGCTGCATCATCTCCTCTATTAGATCCAT
>JAGLZA010000412.1 GCA_023131835.1 Caldifarciminota bacterium | reverse complement strand
CCAATATCAAAACATTACATCTCCAACCGATTCTTCGATTTCATCCTTTGGCTTTGAAACAGCCTTTCTGATTACAGTATACTTAACCAGTAATGGAGACAATGGCCTTATTTCAATTTGCCTTTCTTTAACAACATTTTCAAGTTCAATTTTTAAAACGTGGGTTCCCGCTACAATGGAATCCAATCTTAATTTATTAGTTTTCCCTATGTATTCTTCATCTAAATATACATTCAACTTCGGGCCAATCGTTAGTTTACCCTTTTTGTCCCAGAACGAATCAACGGAAAGAGTTCCCAAAAGAGACATGGCTTTTTGTTGCAAATAACCAGCTCTTATATTAACTGTAACGCTATGTTTATAATTTGTTTCCGATAAAAAAAGAGAGATAATGTGCTTTCCTTCAGACAATTCCAGCGTACAATTTGAATACTTACCAGTATTAACTCCATCAACATAAACCTTGGCCCCACGAGGCTTGGTAATAATTTCAATCATACCCTTTTCGACAATACGCCTCTTGGTTCCTTGAATTGAAACAAACTTCATGTTTTTAACTCGATCAAAATTTGGAATCGGAAATAGTACAGGTTGATGGATTTCACTCAATCTACGCCCCTGGACTCTTACATTATCAAAGCTATCTAAAATATCGGAAAAAATCCCACCAACCGATATATCTGTTTTTTTATCAAAATCTGTTTCCTCCCGCACTTCCCTTATATGATCAAAAACACAATAACTAAGTGCTCCATGTTGGAGCTCAGCATATTCTGCTGCCGGCTGATCTTCTCTGCTTGATGCAAGAAAGGCTATCTTTTTACCCAAAAATCCGTTTATCCCTCTTTTCTGTACTACTGCCACTCCCCTTAACGAATCATTACTACTGCCAAACAGGCTGATTTCGTAACCCAGGTTTTCTGCAAATAGCACCGCAAAATCCCTTACGCCACTATAGCATGAATCGATTATTAGAATAATTGATTTTGCATTTACAGAAGCCAGTTGCCTTGCAAGCCAGGCTCTATCAATAAAAGTTTCGTTATTTACATGTGTACCTGTGTAGAAAAATCTGTTCTGGGAAGTTGACGCATCAGAGGGGGCTAAAAAAATGTTCGTACGCTTTTGCTGTATTTGGCTGGGCACTCCATGTCCGGCAAACATTATAATAAAGTGATCAATAGGTTTTTTTTCACTTAATTCAATGGTACGATAGAACTCTTCTTTGATTCTGGATTTTGTGGCCTCGTGATTCAATAGCATCCTTATATCCGATGACCTGTATCCCCCAAAATTACGCAGTATTTCTGCAAAAGTTCTGACGTCTTCATCCGCATAAGCTAAACAATCCAGTTCGCTATATTGGCTTATCCCGATCAGCAAGGCCTTGTTATTGTCGGCATATAGAGGTAAGGAAAAAAATATCAGGAAAACAAAAGGCAGGAGGATATGTTTGAGTAACAATTTCATTTGGTTAGAGACAACCATTTACATCGAGGTTAAACCTCATTTTACATCTCCTTGGGGAAAGGAATAGGGTATGGGTGCACAATCAAATCAGCTTTAATACTCTGCAGCCAGCTTCATTATTTGAGAGCTTTGCAAAATACCCATATTGTCATTGCGAGTCTGCCTGAAGCGGACGAAGCAATCTCTAACTTATGGGAAACAAAAGAGATTGCCACGTCGCTTTGCTCCTCGCAATGACTTGAAAGTTAATTTTTCAAAAGTCTCTGTCTGTTGGCGACGCGTTCAATGCGCTACCAACAGATATGTCGATCTTTATTGCCAATTAACCATGAGGTCTTCAATAATAGTTTGGGAAGGCCACTTTGGCTTAAACTGTTTCGTTGAGCTTTAGAACCTATAGGAATACCCAAACATTGCAAAGAGACCACCTTTTGCAAAGTCCCTTATATGCGTGCTGCCTCCGTCCAAATACTGATATTTGCCTCCTACTTGCAAATTCAGCCCTTTAAAAACATTCCAGTAACCTGTGAGATGTCCTACAAATGCACCCCCGTCACCAGTATATCTCGTTCCGGTATCCAATTGCCTTTCTGTCTTACCATAACCACCTCTTATATCGCCCCTAATTCCTATATACTTGTTAAACGGCATAATAGCGCCGACACCAAGCAGGTAAGCTTTATATTCATATTTATCCCAAATTGTAGTTGTATTGTTTCGGGTCCAAACCCACCCCGACGTTGTAATTGTTTGAGTAGCCTTCATATCAGTTGCATTGTATCCTGCTATTATGTAAGGAACAAAATGACGGGACCCCAAATCTCGCATTAAGTAGCGTAATGTTATTTCGTATTCTTCCTGTTCTTCTGAAGTCTTAGTGTCAACCGAATAACTTAGCCATCTTTGTGTTGCATCAAAGTCCCCTTCCCTGTAAGAGAACTGCACTGTCCAGTTATCATATCCAAGCATAATGTTTCCACCATGCATGTCGCCATCTATAGTTCCTTCAGTTTCCTTGACACCAGACTGATTGTATCTGTCATAATCTTGTTCGACATACCAATACTCGTAGCTGCCGC
>JAGLZA010000411.1 GCA_023131835.1 Caldifarciminota bacterium | reverse complement strand
CTCTGTGTCTCCGTGGCTAAAAAACATCGGGATTGGAAGCTATTTTCATCCATATCTTCCGAGCTTCTTCTCTGACTCTCTGGATGCTTTCATTGTTTTCTATAATAAAGTTGGCATATTTCATTGCTTTATCCGAATCCATCTGTGCCCTCAATCTTCCATTGATCAAAATATCAGAAAGTCCCAATCTATTTAACCTTGCCATTAGAATAGAATTCCTTGAATGAACCAGGATTATATAATCAAACCAATCCTCTATCCCCCATTCGAGAATCAGAGCGGCATCAATTATTATAGAACCTTTATTGCAAATCTCAATAGCGGTTCTTAAATTTCTTAATAAAACAGGATGAACTATCTTATTCAATCTACTGAGTTTATCTTCATCTACAAATACGATTTCACCGAGTCTTCTCCTATCCACCATCCCATCCTTTATTACAGAATCCCCAAAGACTTCCTTGATTCTATCAATTATTTCTGGCAATTGAAGCACTTCCCAACCAATCTGATCGGCAGATATAACAAAACTACCCCATTCTTCAAAGAAATTGGCAATCAGGGTTTTTCCCGAGCCAGTATTTCCTGTTATACCTATAATCATAATCTATAATATCAAAACATTGAACAATCGCAAGAGAGTTGAGTTGATTGGAGTTTCATCATTTTTTACCCTACAATTTCCGTAAAGGAGGTAACAGCAACTTTTACGAAGGTTCGAAAAGTGGATAACCCCTTTTCTCTTTCTTATGGACCAAGTAGAGACGAGGCATTGCCTCGTCTCTACAAATATCTTGACATACAAGCATTGTAGAGATAGATCTTGCCCCTGCCCATTTTGTAGGGATGTTCTCATTGAACACCCCTACCAGATTCTTTTCTCCTTTTTTTCTTCTGAAAACACCATAAATAAAGGGGATTGGTGGGGCTTTACGAGAAAAACCGGGGCTGATGATGGGTTCTCTCTCTTCAATTATAAAAATCAGGGGTGGTGAAGGGCTTTGCGCCCTTTGCCTCCTTTGCGTGCTTTGCGAGAAAAAAACGGGGCGGGCAGTGTGAAAAATAACTTTAACCTTGACTTACTTTTATATTCCTTTATAATTATAAAGAGTCAAACAAAAAAGGAGGTAGAGATGAAAAGATGGAGTTTGGTCCTATTACTTATTGTGATACCGCTTCTCGGAGATGAGATCTTTATGGGCATAGGTTCAAGCACAAAAGGCACACCACAATCTGCAGTCAAAGAAGCATATTCCACCCTGCCCAAAAAGGTAACCCCCCCTGATCTATGCATTGTTTTTTCAACAGTTGAGTATAGCATCCCACAAGTTGTGAATTCACTGAGGAATCTCACCGGACCCAGAACTAAGATATTTGGTGCGACATCCTGTGTAGGGGTTATCACCCCAGAGGGTTTTATTATTGGAAAGAATGGCTCGCTTGCGATTATGGCGATAAAGACTGATCAAATAAAATTCGGCGTGTCAGGAGTAGCAGTTACAGAGAAAAAGAGCGGTTTCGATGCCGGAAAAGAAGCTATAACAAAAGCGATAAAGAATGCCGAAAAAAAAGGAAAAACACCAAAAATCATTCTCATCTCCACAACCCCCGGGATAGAAGAAGATGCCTTAAAGGGAATTGAGTCTATTGTTGGCACAGATGTCCCAATTATTGGAGGTAGTGCAGCTGATAATGAAATAATAGGGGAATGGAAGGTTATTGCCAATAATAAGGTATATAATAAGGGTGTCGTGCTCACAGCAATTTATACTGATCTAAAGATCGGATATTCCTTTGTCTCTGGTTATAAAACAATGGATAAACAGGGAGTTGCAACAAAGACCAAAGGAAGAACGATCTATGAGATAAATAATCGTCTGGCAGGTGAGGTGTATAATGAATGGTGTGAAGGAAATTTTTCCGAACAATTAAAGACAGGGGATATGATTCTGGGACCCTCAGCTTTTACACCTCTCGCAAGAAAGGTTGTAGAAAAGGGTAAGGTTAAATTTATCTCCATCCATCCCGCAAGGATAAACCCTGAAGATCACTCCTTGGATGTATTTGCTGAGGTTAATGAAGGCGATTCACTATTCACTCTTAAAGGTAATCCCGAAATACTCCTCTCAAGACCTCGCTCTGTAGGAATGGCAGCCCTCCAGCATAGTATGATCAAACCAAAAGAAATTGCCGGAGGTATCCTTATCTATTGTGCCGGAACAATGTTGCCGATAAAGGATGAACTTGGAGAGAAGGGGTTTTCACCCTTAACGCAACTGTTAGATAATCGACCATTCATTGGTGCATTCACATTTGGTGAGCAAGGTTTCTATAAGGGAATCGGGTCAAAACACGGTAATCTTATGGCTTCTATGATAATATTCGGGAAGGAATAAAAAATTGGGGTCTTACTGGCTATATCTTTGCTAAGTAAATAGTTCTTTTATCAGGAATAATATGCCTATAAGATAGACTAAAACTTAGAAGGAAAAGGGGTGTAATATTCAAAAAGGAGAAAAATTGTTATGCGTAAGTATTTATTACTAATTCTCATAGTGGGTTTTTTGCTGTATTCAAAAGAATCTATCTCGATTAGCGTTTACTCACCCCCATACCAGATAAAGAAGATAGGACAATATGATTGTATACTGACAGAGGATGAAGACCACCTATTGGAACCCGGTGTGCCGGAAGTACCTGTATGCAGGGAAAAAATCCTGCTTCCGTTGAATGCTACCATAATTAACCTGAGGGTGCGAAGCATTCAACAGGAAACCCTCTCTGGTTATTATCATTTACCACCAGTGCAGAAACCAGCTATCTTATCAAATATCAAGTTTGAACCTCCAGAAAGAGTGAATGAGAATCAGGATATCTATAACTTAATGCATCCATATCCCGAGCAGATTGCCCGAATAACAGGTACAGGTAACCTCCGTGGTATGAAAACCGTGGATATCATCTTTCATCCATTCCAGTGGATACCCAAGAAGGGTATTTTGGTCTATAACAAAAGAATTGATTTAGAGATTGAATACATTCCCGAAGGAGGTCCCCCCAGAATAGGATTCTCTCGAATAGACTCTCGAATCAGGCAAACCTTCTTTACAAACAGTCCTGAAGAGGGGTATCGATTAGAAAAAAACGGCGCGGGAATAGATTATCTCATCATAACGCATTCCTCATTTGTAGATGAATTCGCACCCCTTGTTGAATGGAAACGACAAAAAGGACTTAAAACAATGATAGTTACAACCGATTCCATCTATAATAATTATCCCGGAATTGACAATCAGGAAAGGATAAGGAATTTCCTCAAGGATATGTTCTTAAACTATGGCCTGATATGGGTGCTCATTGGAGGAGATACGGATATAATACCATCGCGAATTGCCTATGCAATGGATTCAGAGGCAGGTTTTCAGCCCTCAAATGAAGACAGCATCCATGCAGACCTGTATTATTCTGACCTTGATGGAGACTGGAACTATAATGGACTCCCTCCTTATGGTGAAATAGGTGATTCTGTTGACCTCTATCCGGATGTCTTTGTTGGAAGAGCACCTGTTGATACCGAAGGAGAGGTCTCTACTTTTGTTAATAAGATAATAATTTATGAGAAAAATCCGCCGGTGGATTATCTCAACAAAGCGCTCTTTCTGGGTGAGATACTCTGGTGGAATCCCTATACCGATGCCGGAGTGGGTAAGAATATGATTGATTCCCTCTATGTGCCTGACTGGATAAACATAACAAAACTCTACCAATCCCTTGGTAATGAAAACCCGGAAACTGTTAGAGATTCAATCAATAATGGACAAAACTTGATAAACCACGACGGCCACGCATGGTATACCGTTATGGGAATGGGAGATGGCTATTTCGGCTACTCTGATATGGACAACCTTACAAATGGTGATAGCCTCTCCATCCTGTATTCCATCGGATGCTGGGCAAATGCCTTTGACTATGACGCAATCTCCGAGCACTTTATAAATAATCCCAATGGTGGCGGAGTAGCATTCATTGGCAACTCCAGATATGGATGGGGTTCTCCGGGCCATCCTGGCTTCGGTTATTCTGATCGTTTTGATGCGAAATTCTTTTCCAGTCTCTTTGAGGAAAATTACACGAATATCGGTTTTGCGATTGCAATGACAAAGGCTGATTACATCCCAAGGAGCCGTCAGGAGAATGTATACAGAATTCATCAATATCAACTGAATCTCTTAGGTGATCCTGAGATGCCTGTATGGTTAGGACAACCGGGGAATATGGAGATAGCAGCCCCTGATACAATACAGGGTAATACCTCTTTCAGGTTAAGGATTACCGATACAGAAAATATCCCCTTAAAAGGTGCCAGGGTCTGTATAACCCAGATTAACAATGATTCCATCTGGGAGCGTTCCTACACTGATGAGTGCGGAGAGACCGAATTTGATATTGCCTACCAGACTCCTGATTCCCTGCTTGTTACTGCAACCCTTGATGGATATCTCCCTATTCAGGATACTATTATCATATCTCCCAGTGGTCCATACCTTTCATACATCCAATCAGAAATCAATGATACTTATGGCAATAATGACGGAATCATAAATCCTGGCGAAGAGATCGAACTTGAAGTTACTATGCAGAATACCGGAGATGAAATTATCAATAATGTAGATATACTATTGCAAACATCAGATTCGCTCATAGAGATTACAGATAGTTTATATTCATATCCCGGGACACTTGAGGTAGATAGCACCTTTCAATGCACTTTTTCGCTTCTGGTGGATTCCTTGATAACTTCGCAACATCCTCTTAATCTCCAGTTAATTGCCACATCACCACCCCATTCATGGGTAAGTGTTCTATCCAGGATGGTTGGAACACCAGACCTTCTTATTGTCCCTGTACAATTCTCTGTTTACGGCAGTGATTCGATTCCAAATGGAGGAGATACCTGCGTCTTTCATTATAGAATAGAGAATAATGGTTATGGCAACGGATATGGGATAGAAATTACATTCTCACCAACAGACTCATACATATCATTTGGGGATTCAACCTTTAACATAGATACCCTGCTGGTTGGCGAACAAGTAGAGGAATCCCTCTCTATCTATATAGCCAATGGCATACCTGAGCCTCATCTTTGCTGGTTCTATTCAGATATAACAACATCAGACAGTTTTGTTTTCGCGGATTCCTTTTCTCTTAAGGTAGGCGAAACAGGATTCTATGATGACCTTGAATCAGGAACAATAAATTGGGAACATTACGGAACAAACGACCTCTGGCATCTGAGTGATTATAGAAGTTATTCGGGAAATTACTCTTTTTATTGTGGGAATGCAGGCACTCATCAGTATATCGATTCAATGGAAGCGGTTCTTCGTACAGAATCATTTGCAATCTTCTCTCCCTGCAGCCTCTCCTTTTATCACTGGTATGAATTCACAAACTATGGAACCGATGGTCTTCTTCTAATAATAGAACACAACTCAGTTATGGACACCCTTGATTTTATCGGAAGTGGAGGGGCATTGGATTCCACTCTGAATATTGGTAATTCCTGGTTAAAGGATGGTTATGACCTTTCCTATATAGAAAGTGGAAGCATAATTCGACTCTACTTCGTATTTACATCCGACAATTCAGACCAGGCAGAAGGGATATACATCGATGATATATGGGTAACCGGTAGTTTTCTATCTCATATAGTTAGCGATACCTCTCTACCAGAATGGTCGGTTTTATCTCTTTCTTCCAATCCAATTTATCGTTCTGGTCAGGCTTTTATAACATTAAGAGAGAATAATGTAATCTCTTTAGATCTCTTCGATAGGTGCGGAAGACTGATAGAAAAAATCATTGATAGAGAAAACTACCAGAGAGGAACAACCCCCGTTAACTTACCGGTTAATATCCCTTCAGGCATATATTTCCTGCATCTAAAGGGAAATCATATCTCGGAGATCAAGAAACTGGTGATATTCCGATAGAGAAGGCTCCTGCCTCCTTATTATCCGGTAACATTTATGGAGGTAAATTATGGACAAAATAAAGGGACTTATCTTAATATTAGTTATCATCTCAATAGTTATTGGAATGAAAATCTATGGATCATCACAATCGAAAAACCTGGAGAATAAAATGGGTTCAGATTATGAATCAGAAACAATAAAGCTCCCTCGACCAAAATATGAAAGCACCACTTCTGTTGAAGAGGCTCTGCTTAAGAGAAGATCAATCAGACAGTTCAAAGATGAGTCACTGACGCTTATCGAAGTTTCCCAGCTCCTCTGGTCTTCACAGGGAATTACTAACCCGCAAGGGTTCAGGACAGCACCTTCGGCAGGTGCCCTCTATCCACTTGAGGTTTACCTCGTTGCTGGAAATGTAGATAAACTCCCTGCCGGGATTTACAAGTATAAACCAGACGGGCATAAACTGAAGAGGATTGCAAAAGAGGATAAAAGAGTTGAATTATGTAAGGCTGCTCTCGGACAGAGATGTGTTAAAGACGCTCCTATGGTTATGGTATTCTCTGCTGTTTATGAACGAACAACCTGGAAATATGGGGAAAGAGGCATAAGATATGTGCACATAGAGGTTGGACACGCTGCTCAAAATGTTTATCTTCAGACAGTTTCATTAGACCTCGGCACGGTAGTTGTTGGAGCCTTTAGCGACGATAAAGTGAAAAAGATTATAGGTATGCCAGCCACTGAGCATCCCCTATATATAATGCCGGTGGGAAAGAAGTTGTAAAGCCCGATACATTGTACTCGCAAGATTTTCTCGCAAAGAACGCAAAGGGAGCAAAGCCCGCAAAGGAATATTTATTATAATACAAATTGTAGAGACGAGGCAATGCCTCGTCTCTACAATGATGTGTAATACGCTCGAGCCTGGAAGTAGAGGTTCGATTTATCGAACCCGAATGACGCAAATGTAGGGGCGTATTGCTATACGCCCCTACATTTTTGGTGATTTCCCAGGGTCGTCTCTACCTCGGGTGATTCGTGAATCACCCCTACTTCAAAACGGTCATAGATTTGGTATATACTCCATCAGAGGTCTTGATATGAACAAAGTATATACCTGAAGGGAGTTCCTTATTATTTATTTCAAGTGAGTATCTCCCGTTTCCTTTGTTTTCATCGAGTAGATTCTTGATGGTTCTTCCTGTAATATCATGGAGGGATATCTTCACATTACCCTCTTTTTCTACAGTATAGGAAAGCATTGCAATCCCATTGGATGGGTTAGGTGTAAGTGAGAAAGGAGTTGTAGATATCTCTTCGATGGGTTCTTCTTCAACCCCTGTTTGAAGCCAGAGGGCATCGAACTTTAAGGTGTCATTTCCGGTAGTGTATATCTTCCAACACACACAGGGTTCTCCGTCACGAACCGCTGAGGCAGGTGAAACTGTATTGCTTATATTACCGCCATCACTTATGGGAATAGAACCGGTCCAGCCACCAGGCTCAGAAAAATCATCATAATGTGCTTCTTTATATCTGATGTCGTCATAATCACCTTTGAAGAAGGCATGGTAATCTCCTAAGGAATCATCAACAGAAAGAGTTGTTAAGACGTTATAATCACCTCCATAGTAAAGAGTGTCGTTTGCCCAGGCTCGTCCACCATTATAGGTGTAGTGGTTACATAAGTTCATATTATCTACACCCACAGTATCCTTCCTCTCAAAGATAATCACGCCAGAGGGATAACCATCGTGGGTCAACTTAAGAGAAGGTCGGGTGTCCTGGCAATTTGCGGGTGGAGAAAAGCCTCTAATAGGTAACCAACCTCCTGAATATCCATCAAGTCGATTTCTCCTGAATCTAATACCTCGGTACCCTTGAGGTGTAGAACAAACCCACGCTACACCAACATTGAATGAATCAGCAAGATTGTGCCATCCAAAAGCACAGGAGGGATCTATATAATCGTAGGTCGCACTACCTGAACCGATTACTGTTCTCTGGGTCCAGTTGTCACCCTCATCTGTTGAACGCATAAACACGATACTGTCTTCACTCTCAAATGCAAGGTAGAGATAGGGACTATTTGGATACTGAAGGTCGTCAGAATCAAGGCTCGGGTCTTTTTCATCAATGTTAGGGTCGTTAGCAGGGTAGAAGAATACACCACTTCCACTAACAAAATTGTAACGATAAACCAGAATATCCTGATTATAAGGACTTGAGGTTTCATATGCTTCAAATGCAATGAACATATAGTCGGTATCCGGTGTCTCAACGATCTTTAAGGAAGGATTATATAAATGATGACCACCCCAGCTTAGATTCCATGGAGAATACCAGCTTATTCCATCATCAGCCGAGTACCAGATCGGAATTGTATACTCATCTCCTGAGTTAAATTGCCTTGATGCTGCAAGATAGATAA
>JAGLZA010000410.1 GCA_023131835.1 Caldifarciminota bacterium | reverse complement strand
CTCTGTACCGTCTGATAGTGTCGCAAGAGTGGTTATCCCGACATCCACACCAACAGATGTCTTGATCTCCTTTTTCTCTACATCCGGAAGCTCCACGCTGAAGGATGCGTACCACTGATCACCATCA
The DNA here is from genome assembly GCA_023131835.1 of Caldifarciminota bacterium. Classification (GTDB taxonomy): domain Bacteria; phylum Hydrothermota; class UBA3072; order UBA3072; family UBA3072; genus JAGLZA01. The sequence continues at coordinate 1,204 of JAGLZA010000410.1, read as the reverse complement.
CGCTTGATCGTGCAGGTCTTAACCTTCCCTTCGATCTCTCGATGCTGGAAGATTCTTATCGCGCCGATCTTTGAGAGAATGAGTTTGCCGTCTTTGATCTTATATCCGCTCCAATCAGGATCGGGGTATGTGAATGAGTCGTAGCGATCCCTACCCTGAAACCGTGGATATCCGGGTTTCTCGCCATTCTTAACACGTCTGAAGAAATTTCGGAAAGAGGTATCTACGCGGTGTAAGACGTTTTGGAGGATATGAGCGTACACGCCCTGCTTATCTACAAACTTGAGCCATCCCGTTTGATCGTAGTAGGAAAGTCCACAGTGACAATCCTCGTAAGCAACTTTTCGGTCGTGTAATGAGTCGTTGTAGAGGTGTCGGCACACAGAGAGTACATGCAGTAATATGATGTTCTGCTTCCGTGTTGGATAAATCCGGTATTGAAACGTCTTTTGCATGTTGACAATAATCTTTTTAACCCATGTGGTTAAAAGCCTTTTGCCTGCGGTGATTGTGTCTTTTTTAGGCGCATGTTGACACATCGCAGGCATCCTTATAGATACGCGTCAGGAGATGACAGACCATGAACGAAAATTGGGATCGAATCAAGCACGGTTGGAATCCACGCAGGGACGCTCACTGGGTCTGGTGGCTAATTGCCGATTCGATTGTGCTGGCATACATCATACGATGTTGGGTGAGGCAATTTAGATCCACCCGGCTATCTTGCAGGTCGCCCAGATAACCATCGCAGCGATGCCGCCCCATGTCAGAACGTCGGCGATGTCAAGTCTCATCGTCCTGCTCTGGTGGATCGGGCTTTACTTTCTCCCGATATGTATGGACGTGGACGATCTGCGTATTCGAGATATTATTGTTGATATTCACCAGACTCGTCTTAATATCGCCTAAATGGTTGTCAATCGACTTTTTGATCCAGTAGACCAGAACCGCTATTATCGCAACGATGATCTCCTGAACCAGTGGGTAGTCTAAATAGGCACCCATTCTCGCCTACCAGCCTTGTCTTCAAGTATGATGCGCTTATCTTCCTTTTCAGCATCAATATGTATCTGATAGAAGTTTATCGAGTGTCGTATCAGTCGTGCAACTGTCAAACCGGCTTCTTTCGCCATATTCTTCAGTTCTGCGGTGTCTTCCGGGTCGAACTGTATAGAGTATTCTTTCTCTGTGTCTTCAGACATTA
>JAGLZA010000041.1 GCA_023131835.1 Caldifarciminota bacterium | reverse complement strand
TATCCATTCAACCATTTAACTATTTTTTCAATTGGAGCGAAGCGACATGTCTTTGTGGCTTATAAGATATGGTTCATAATGAGGATAGCCTTAATCTCGCAAGTTCAGGAAGAATGATAGATACATCACCTATAATACTTTCATCCACATATGGGGATATAACCGTCCTGCTTTTATTGATTTCCATTATAAAGGCACCATTCTCCCTTGCCAGTATTGGCAGATAGGATGCAGGTTGAACCACAGCAGAGGTTCCTATAACCAGGCATATATCACTATTCTCAGTCCATCGCCAGGCTTCTTTTAGAACATCACTCGAGAGGGCTTCTCCAAACCAGATTACATCAGGACGAATAAGACCATCACAAACATCGCAGTGGGGTACTTCTTTAGATTCGACATTATTGAATATCTTACCGCAAAGATTACATTTATTCCCGAATATATTTCCATGTAGTTCAAGAACATCCTTAGAGCCTGCTTGCTGATGAAGATTATCAACATTCTGGGTTATTATTACAAATTTCTCAAAGGAGTCTCCTATCTCTTTTATAGCATAATGAGCAGGATTGGGGCCTGCCTCTCTTATGTTGAACCTTCTCTCATTATACCAGTCCCATACCAGTTGAGGGTCTTTCTTAAAGCCAGAAGGAGAAGCAAGTTCATAAGGATCTTTATTCCTCCAGAATCCATCTTCTCCCCTGAATGTCGGTATCCCTGAAGGCGCTGATATACCTGCTCCTGTGAGTGCAAAACCCCTCCTGGCATTTTTAATATTATTTATAACATTTTCTTTGATTTCCATAACTCAATAATAATAATCTTCAAGTAATTGTCAACAATTGATACCAACACAACCCCCCTTTTTTTACCGCAGATGAACGCAAACCTCAACTATCGGGTCAGGAAACCTGACCCCTACATTGATTTCTTGTAGGAGTAACTTCTTAAGTCGCGATTATTGCGGGCTGGAAACCGTTCCTACAAGGGGCGAACGCAGTTCGCCCCTACTATTTAATTATTTTCCTATTCAACCATTCAACTATTTCTCAATTGGAGCGAAGCGACTATCTCTGCCCTCTGTGGTTGATATTTCTTTTGGGTGGAGTGGGATAATTTTGCACTTTGCATTTTGCAATCTTCTTTTTTCAATTGGAGCGAAGCGACTTGTCCTCTGTGGTAAAAAAATGGGGGTAGTGTCTCAGATCGATAAAAACTTGACATTCAGACACTCATTATTAAAATAAGAAAAAAAGGGGGTAATAATGAGTCCAGTTAAATTTTCATTGTCAGACGAACTTCCTGAATATCCAAAAATGCGAGATGATATTCGGAGGGCACCCGCTCGAAAACTCGATCTCAGCAGAAACGAGGTCAAGATAGCCCTGAAGAATGCTCTCCGTTATATACCAGAACATCTACATAAAAAAATAGCATCTGAGTTCGCAGAGGAGTTGAAGACAAAAGGAAGAATATACGGGTATAGATACAGACCTGAAGGGAGAATATTTGCAAAAACAATAGAGGAATATAAAGGTAATTGTCTTGAAGGTAAAGGAATCCAGTTGATGATAGACAATAATCTCGACTTTGATATAGCCCTATACCCCTATGAACTGGTAACCTACGGGGAGACAGGTCAGGTCTGCCAGAACTGGATGCAGTACTGTCTTATAAAAAAATATCTACAGAATACCACTAAAGAACAAACCCTTGTTGTCCAATCAGGCCATCCCCTCGGACTTTTCCAAACCAGCGAGGATGCTCCCCGTGTTATAAATACCAATGGGCTTCTTATCGGTATGTTTGACAACGAGGAATACTTCAATAAAGCTGCTGCAATGGGGGTCTCAAATTATGGCCAGATGACAGCAGGTGGATGGATGTATATCGGACCACAGGGAATCGTTCATGGAACATATATAACCGTCCTGAATGCAGGCAGAAAATACCTGGGAATACCCGACAATGCTGACTTAGGTGGTTATACTTACCTCACTTCAGGTCTTGGCGGAATGAGTGGAGCTCAGGCAAAGGCTCTTGAGATAGCAGGTGGAATTGGGATTATAGCAGAGGTTGATGAATCAAGGATAAAACAGAGGATAGAACAGGGATGGCTCAGTACATCTTCTGACAACATCAAAGAAATCTTCCAATGGGTAGATGAATACAAAAAGAAAAAAGAGCCTATTTCAATTGGATACTTCGGAAATGTTGTAGATCTCTGGGAATATGTTGCAATGAACGATATTAAGATAGACCTTGCATCTGATCAGACATCCTGTCATGCACCTTATAGTGGTGGTTATACCCCTCAGGGTGTTTCATTTGAAGAGGGTAGAAAGTTACTCTCTTCCAATCCTTTAGAGTTTAAGAAGCTGGTCGATAAATCACTAATAAAGCAATTCAGGTTGATAAAGGAGGTAGCAGATAGAGGCACCAAATTCTGGGATTACGGAAACTCCTTTATGAAGGCAGTATTCGATGCCGGGGCAAAAGAGATTACAAAAAATGGAAAAGACACATCCGAGGGATTTATATTCCCTTCTTATGTGGAAGACCTTATGGGACCTATGTATTTCGATTATGGCTATGGACCTTTTAGATGGGTATGTATGAGCGGGAAGCATTCCGACCTGCAGAAAACAGACAAATTGGCGCTGGAGTCAATAGATCCAGATAGAAGACCTCAAGATAAAGACAATCATAAATGGATAGAGAATGCGGAAAGGAACAAACTGGTTGTTGGATCACTCGCACGTATTCTCTATGCTGACCACGAAGAAAGAATAAAAATCGCTTTGAAGTTCAATGAAGCAGTGCGAAAGAAAGAGATTGGTCCGGTTATGCTTGGAAGGGATCATCATGACACGGGTTCCACAGATTCACCATTCAGGGAGACATCCAATATAAAAGATGGAAGTAATATAACAGCAGATATGGCGGTTCACTCCTTTGTGGGCGATGCTATCCGTGGTATGTCTTATGTGGTATTGAGTAATGGAGGTGGTGTTGGTATTGGAAAGGCATTAAACGGTGGATTTGGTCTTGTTCTTGATGGTTCAAAGCGGGTCGATAATATAATAAAAAAAGCGGTTGAATGGGATGTAATCAATGGAATTGCAAGGCGTTCCTGGGCAAGGAATACTAATGCTATGGAAGTAATAAAAAAATGGAATGAGCAAAATGAAGGGAAGGCTCATATTACAACACCAAACATAGCATCCGATGACCTTATTGAGAATACGCTAATAGAAGCAGGATTATAGAAAAAGAAAAAAATAGAAACTTTAAAAAAACAATTGACATTTGTAAATTAATGATTATATAATAACCAATGTCTAAAAAGCTGCTATACGAAATGATAGAAGAATCTAAAGTTATACTGGACATGAAAATCTCCAATAAGGATAAAGTAATAAAACAACTCGTAGAACTATTAGGCTTAAATAAAGAACGAGAAAAACTCCTCTACAATGCAGTCTTAAATAGAGAAGAAATGGGCTCAACAGGAATAGGAAATGGGATTGCTATCCCTCATACAAGGAGCCTTGTCATTACCGACTTAATGATAGCGATAGGACGTCTCAAAAAACCAATCAAATTTAATGCAATAGATAAAAAACCCGTTCGACTAATCTTCCTGATAGTTGCTCCTCCTTACGGCTCAAATAGCGATTATCTCATACTCCTTGGAAAAATTTCCGAGACTTTTCAAAAGATATCATCTGATGAGAAGTTATTTACCGTATCGGACGAAGACAACTTCAAGTGTGAGTTATGCAAACTCTTTGAGTGTACTGATGGATAAGCAATTATTACTTTTAATCTCCCTCCAGGAATTGGACATTATGAGAAAGGAAAAGAAAAAGGAAGAAGAGGTAGGTTTTGAGTTTGATGATTTAAAGCAATTGGAAGAAGCACGGGCAAGGATTGTCTCCGAACTAAAGGATCACATAAACCGTAAATATACTCGACTCACCAACAGATACGGTAATGCAGTTGTTCCGATAGTCAACAATATCTGTCAGGGCTGCTACTTAGTCTTACCCACGCAGATGATCTCAGTAGAGGAAAAAAACGAAACAGTTGTCACCTGTCCCAATTGCGGACGTATCCTCTACTGGGCTGACTAATGTAGGCGTATTGCATACGCCCACTTCTTGCATACGTCTGGTGGTTTGGAAATGTAGTGGCAAGATATATCTTGCCCTTTTGTAGGAGGGACTTTCCAGTCCTGATTATGGAGTAGCGAAACTTGTTTCGCGCTCTGACAGTAGGGGTTTGATTTATCAAACCCGAAAAAGGAGTAGCGCAACTTGTTGCGCGTCCTGTAACGACAAGATACATCTTTTACTATTTTACTATTTGACTATTTGACTAATCCACTCTGCATTCATCTGGAGTTAAAAAATGGGAGTTGTGTCAAATACAGCCCCTTGATTTTTAATAAAAGATACCTATGAATATCACAATGTACCGAATAAGAGAAAGTATTCCTTCTTACATCAAAAGTAGGATAGGGAAAAATCTGTATGAAATCAGATTCAAATCCCCTGTAAATACCTTTAATCAGAAAAACGACACCGTATATTGTCTGTTAAATGATTCACCTGACAGGGATAAAATCTGCATACTTGTTCATGGGTTAGGGATGAAGACAAGTTCAAGGTGGGATGAATCCCTTCGCTATATTCCAGAGGAAATGGGAGGATGCCTGATAGATCTCCCCTATCACCGTCATCGTACCACAGGAAAAAAACTCAGGACTGCCTTTTATGACAGTATATTCAGCCTCACCTTTTCAGACAGGGAGTTCTGGATATCATCTACCTTATAGATATACTTAAAGATATGGGATACAAACAAATAGATATAATAGGCATCAGCCTCGGCAGTTTCTTTTCTCTCATCTCAATGGGATTGGATAAACGAATCGAGAAAGGGGTTTTAATACTCTGCGGTGGAGACCAGGGTATAATAACATGGAAGAGTCTTGCTATGATGGACGTTAGAAAGAAACATAAAGAAAAAGGTATCACATCCATTGACTGCAAGAAATGCCGCTCTTTCTTTCCTGATTTCCTTAAAATTATAAAAGAGGGGATTCCACCGTACCATATAAAAAGTGATGTGATCTGCTTTTACTTCGACCCACTATCTTTTGCTCCAATGATAGATTCAAAAAAAGTCCTTATGATAAACGCATTATTTGATTTTATGATCCCTAGAGAATCTACAATAAAATTAAGACAGGCCCTTGACGAACCTTTGACAAGATGGTTGCCATCAGGTCATCTCTCCTTGAGATTATTCAGGACTAAGATAATCTCTTATATCAGGAGTTTTCTACTCTATTATTAACCAATTAACCACAAAGGTAGGGGCGTATTGCATACGCCCCCACCAAATCTTATTTTTCCTCTTCTGCTTCCATGGGTGGTAATGCAGGGGAAATAAAACAAGGGATGGTAGTAATGGGCTCTGCGTTAATCTGCGGTTAAAAAAATTTGGGGGGTGCGTGGGACTCATGACTCTCGACTCTTGACTGATAACTAAAGACTCTTTTTCGTATTTATATCCGCAAGCCGCAAGGGCTCAGGATATTTACTATTTATAGAAAGATTTAGTATAATCCTTCTTGAAGATTCAAATCCAATTTTATGCCCCGGAGAAACAAAGATGGGAGTGGTTCCATCCCTTGTGCAAATCACCTCACCAACTTTTTTTCCCTTATAGATAATATCGGAGTATTCCCCCTTTTTTAGAGATGGTTGAGTATATTCCCCAACCAGGATATTCTTTGCACAACCCACGGTTGGCACATCAAAGAGAACCCCTGCAAAGCAGGCAAGTCCTGCTCTATCAGGATGTGCTATTCCATGCCCATTCACTATTAAACAGTCAATATCCGGAGAAACCTCTAAAAGGACTTCTGCTATAAGGGGTAATTCCCGAAGGGCAAATCTGCAAGGAATATACTCTGCTGGTATATCCTTCTTCCCTGTTATTTCTTCTACAATTTCCCTATCAAGAATATTCCATATTACGCAGGAAACATAAGCAACCTCTCTATAACTCACATCGCAGGCAGCGACAAACTCAGGATTAAAATCAGGAATATCCTTTATTACAACCCTTCCGGGTAGAGTTAAGTACAGACCTTTCAGTTTTTCAGGACTAATATCGGGATTGTTTATCATATTAGAACTTTAAACTCAAACCCCACAAAATCAACCCCTTTATAAAGGTTAGTGTGTTGGTCAGTTAGTCGGTTGGTGAGTTACAAGCAACGACCCTCAAATACTCAAATACGCCATGAGAAAAATGGGGGGACAGTGTGCTTGACTTACGCAAATGGGGTCGCGCAAATGCGGTCGGGGGTTGACTTTGTGATATTAAAGTTTTAAACAAGAAGAATGTCAACATCTATGTGAACGAAGCCTATGGTAAATCAGAAGTGACATTGCACATTAACATCGAAGCCGGGATCGGCGAGATCAATTTGGAAGTAGTTAAGTAAACACACCGCCAAATAAGTAACTATTATAAAAAAATGGAAGGGATGAACCTTTGTCAGATTGTCCAACCTGAGAAAGTTCCATCCCTTATAAAACAGACAGAAATGACCGCTATTGTTGTTGTTCTTGTTATTTCAATTTTTTCTTAACGGTATCGAATACTTCCTCTGGTGAGACCACGGTGATATACTTCTTCACTTCTTCCAGTCTCTCCTTGATATTTTTGACGTCTTCATCAGCAGCTATAAGTACCACAGGTATCTTGTTTATCCCACAACTAAAAAGAATATCCTTAGGGTTAATTGGTAGTCCCGGAACCGGCAGTACTTTGTGTGCATATCCCACCACAACACCGATTTTGTCTGATCTGGTGATTAGTCCAATGTACTTGCCATGATTGTCGGCACCATTGCCAAGCGGCATAACCCCTATATTTTTGGAAGTTAATTTCGTGAGGAGAAGGGGATCTGTTCCTTCAAAATATCCTACTACTTTCATCTTAAATACCTCCTTTTTTTTAATATATATAGAAAAACAATCAAAAGTCAAGTTATCCTCTGATTAAAATTAAATCCTGTTAAAAGTTAAATGCCATACTCGATAATATGTCTCTTTGTAATTAAGAAATGTCAAGCAATGAAAAATAAATTAGCAAGAGTATCGTGCATTGTCAGAACTTTATTATTAGTCCGATAGAGGGAATTATTGGATAGAACATCATATCTTTTCTCTCAGTATAGTCAGCATTCCACTTGTATTCTGCAATGTTTTTTCTATTATAGGCATTAAGAGCCTCAATAAAAAGGACAAGTGACCAATTGTGAAACTGCCATTCCTTAAGTAACCGAACGTCAAGAGTATGATATGCTGGAAGACATTCACTGTTAGGTTTTCCAAATACTGGAATATAGTAACCAGAGAGAGTATCGAGAACTGCGCTTTCAATAGGTGTATTCGGTCTCCCGGAAGCAAACTGCCATTTAATTCCTACTTGCCATCCTGGGGCAAAGGAATAGGTATTAACCACAGTAGCACGATGAGGGACATCGAATTCCGGAGGTATGGTATCATTGTAATAGTATTCGCTTCGCCTTGCAATTGTGTAGCTATAACTCACTCATCCGTTCAGTTTAGAAGTCCCACAGCGCTGAAGCAAGATTCCAAATCCGTATGAGAATCCATTACCTTTATTTAAAAAACCTAATAGGGAATCATTAAGTGGTAAATTATCGAACATCTTATAAAAACCCTCGAGTCGTAAGGCAGAAAATTGTGGAAGTTCTGTTTCAAAACCTCCAACAAAATGTTGAGCCTTCCTGGAAAGCAGGGAAGGATTACCAAATTCTTCGGCTAATTCTAAAAGGGGTGGAGCTTGATAATAAATACCCCACGCAGCATGAAGGATCACCTCCTCTATAATCTGTAATGCTGCAGCCAGGCGAGGACTCACTGTTCTCTCCTTTGTCTTGAAGAAATAATCTGAACGTAAGCCAGCTTCGATTGTCAAAGGCTCTATCAGTGACCAGACATCTGCAAGATATACCCCTGCAAAGGGTGAATCGAATGAACCTTCCAGTTCCTCTACTGGCATATCTGGTCGAGGACGTTCCTGTAGGTTGGGAATGATAGGCATACTCATATTAACTGTATGGAAGCGTATATCAAAAACAAAGCCTGCCTTTATCCTGTGCAAAGGCAAAGCATTCCACCTTATATCTTCACGAACTGTGATGACTCTCTTTGTTTGTTTATTGTACCAGAAATCGCCGAAGTAATGTCTGTATCGGCCCTGACTTGCTGATAAGGCGAACTGAGAGAGAAGATTCATTCCATGAAAGGATTGCAATCTTAATGATATCAGGGCTTTATCAGAATACCAATTATCTACCCCCCCTATATCTGATTCCTCCTCCAACTGCTTTATAATTGCATTGTCACTTGCCCATAACCCGGTAAGGGATACTTTCTGATTTTGAGAAAGACGGTAACTCACCTTTCCTGCAAAGTCGTAGTAGTTAGGAAATACCTCAAAGAATTCTCGATATTCGCTGAATTTGATAAATAGATCGAAGTATGAGCGGCGCGCTGAGAAGAGGAAAGAACCTCTTTCGCCAGTATTGAAGAGAGGCCCTTCTCCTACAAATTCAACAAAGGCTGTTGATAATGCAGCTGAACCCTGAAGACTATTGTAATCTCCATCACGTGTTTCAACATTGAGGACTGCTGAAAGATTATCACCATACTCAACTCCGAATCCTCCTGTATAGAGATTTACCTCACGCAGAATTGCAGGATTAAAAATCGAATAGATTCCACCACCCCCCATTCCATATGGAAAGCACTTGCCACCCACCCCTGGTCTAAAAGTACCAGGTTTTCTTCAGGACGTCCACCCTGCACATAAATAGGAGCAGAAGGACCCTGAGAAGCTACTCCTGGCAATGTTGAAAGTACCATAAAAAGATCACCTTGAGTTCCCGGCGTTTTCTTGATTTCTTCCACTCCAAGAATTTCATCCGCTTCATCTATACCACGGCCAATACCGTAATGCCCAGGAGTCACGATAATTCCTTCCATTTTGATTGCTTCTCCCTTAAGCATTATGTTGAGGATGGTAGATTTACCTCTCTCGATTTCTACCCTCCGTTCCTCAACTCTGTATCCTATCATTGAGAATACAACAGTATAAGTGCCTTCTGAAACATCTGTTATTTCGAACCTGCCATTTTCGTCTGTTGCTCTTCCTATGGCATATTCGGGCAAGAAGACATTAACACCTATAAGCGGTTCTCCAGTTCTGGAGTCGGTAACAATACCTACGAAGGACCCGGTCATAGCATAGAGCAGGGTTGGGAAGAAAATAAGAAACAAAACCACGAAACAGAAATTTGTTGACCTCTTCAGCATATCTCCTCCTACAAAGTTTATAGAAAGACAATTAAAAGTCAACCATTATATTTTACTGAAGTTTCATCAGGCTCGGTACTTGACAGTGTGACATTATCGGGCGTGATAAATCACGTCCACACAAGGCCGCGGAACAAGTAGGGGCACGGAGCTCCGTGCCCCTACAATTATTGGATGACGGGGACAGTGCCCCCAGTGTCCTTTATTGTTGGAAAAGCGGCAATCCGAAGGTTTGTAGACCCATACGGAATGAGTAATATTTCTTCAACCGGTTCAGAAGAGTCAAAAGGCCCACTGGATATCGGACCAGCCGAATTATCCTTGAGTTTCCACTTCGGAATCCTTCGCCCTTTTGTTTTAAGCTTAACAGGAACCAAATCAGGTTGAAAGGGCACTGACCCCACATTTGAAATCTCAACCTCAAAAGAGACCCCGGGATTAAGACGATCAAGTATTAAACCATAGTTCCAAGGCGTGGTTGGGTAGACCTCCCAGTCAGCATGTGGTTCTACTCCCTTGATCTTTTTCCATTCTTCCCCGATCTTCAAACCGAAGAGAAGTGGTCCTCTGTATATAGAAACAAGCCCCTTGTGTCCTGAAGAGATCCTTATATCCATCGGCAACTCCATAGTTACCCTATCTCCATCATTCCAGAGACGTTCTATACGGAAGAAGGTTCCTGGCTCAGGAGAAATCTCCTCTTTATCATTAATAACAACCCGGGGCCCTCTCGCCCACAGGGGAATCCTTAATACAAGCGGAAAATGAGCCGAATACGGTAGTGAAATATGGAAATTCACCCTGCCGTCGAATGGGTATTCGGTCTCTTCGGTAAGAGTAACCTTCACTCCATCTGCAACCTTAGCAGAAGCAGAACAGGGACCATAAACAACAACTGCCAATCCCCCATCAGGTGTCGCCATTACCAGATTCTTTACCAGTTTGGGCCAGCCCTGATGTAGATTTGCAGTGCAACACCCATAATTTGGCTCCAGACCATAGATGTTTGCCCAATCTCCATTATTTGCCCAGTTCCTTTTTGCTACTGTAACCAGCACCTGATTAACCTGCTGGTCATATTGGTGTGCCCACATATCAGGGCTAAAGGTCGCAGGTAGGGCATTGTAGGCAACGAGTTCGAGAATATCAGCAAAGAATGGGTCTCCAAGTATTCTAATTAGTTCTTCAAGAGAGAACATATACTCAACCACTGCACAGAGTTCGGTTCCACTTGTGGGCGAAGTGCCGTGCAGATGTTCATCTCCGCTCCAGATACCGTTCGGTTGACCATGATGTCTCATCAAGTTTTCTATGCCCTTGACCGGGGCTCTGCGATGCCATTCATTACCTGACCGGGAATAGAAAACAGCAGGGGCTTTTATTCCCATTGCGTTGTTCACCACATGAGTAAACATACCAAACTCCTGCAATGGGACAAGTTCCCCTACCGTATAATGTCCCTGGAGTTCAGCCCAGTTAGTGGTCTGACTAAATACAAGTTCTGCAAGGTCAAGAAGGAATACCTCACCTGTAAAATTGTATAACCAATGGATAGTCAATATATTCTCAGCGCCGCGCGCAGCACCCCATCCTTCTAAGGGTCGAGCCTTCAAAGCTTTAAGTTGGTAGCGAAAATAGGCACTCATTAGACCAGGCACACGGGGATCCCCAGTTGCCTCGTAATGCATAGAAAGCGCTTTAAGCATTACCATCCTCGGCCACCAATCTCTGTTCACTTTAGGGCCAAACTGCCCATTTTTCTGCAAACTATTAATTGCCCAATCCATCCACTTTTGAGCGGTTGACAGCAGGGATGGGTCGCTGAGTAGGTGTGCTATCGGCACAAGGCCATCACAGTAGTATGGTCCTCTTTCCCACGCTTCTCCATCTCCACCCAACCACCCACTCTCTTGCCCTACATCAGGCCAGATTTCGTCTAAGTGCCCGGTAATACCATATCCCTGTATACGCAATTGTCGGAGAAGCCATCCACCGGGCTTCACAGATCCAAGCGGAAGAGCGATAAATGCAGTAGGGTGTAGAGGCGGACGATTTCCCGGTAAAGTTTCTATCCTACCCATTCTTGATTGCCATTTGACTTTTCCATATAAGCCATATAAAACATAATACATCGTCTGATTAAAAAATCAACTCAGGATTCGACTCTATCACACCACCCCTTTTTATTGCAGATGCCAAAAGAGGAGAAGTGTAGGGAACGCATATATGCGTTCCCTACAGAGCGCGAAACAAGTAGGGGCAATTCATGAATTACCTCTACTCCAGAGAGCTTTGCGTGGTTTGCGGGAAAATCTTTGTATTGAGATTGCTTCACTGGGGAAGAGCAAGAAGGTAGAGATTGCTTCACTGGGGTCGGGCAGGAAGAAAAGTTCGCAATGACAATTTGTTGGGTTTGTTGGGTGGTATGTGGTGCATATTCATCTTCTATCTCATAACACATATCACCTGCTTGTCTTCTCGCTTGACTTCTATCACATATCACCTTTTCCCTTGCGAACTTAGCGAGAAAAAGGAGGGGTGGTGTGCTTGACTTATAGATTTATTTTCATATATTTCGATTCAATATAAAAGAACCAGGTTTTGCATTTATATATAGGTTGAAAATAATCAAGTAGAGGAGGAAGAATGTTTATACTTTTGTTTCTTTCTATAGTAGGCAGTAATAGTGGTCTAAAAATCACCAGGAAAACCCTGGAAAATGACTTGAGGGTTATATTTATTGAGGATCATACTTCGCCCATCTTTGGAGGAATTGTCCAATTTGATATTGGTTCCGCTTATGAAAGGCCTGGAATAACAGGAACCTCTCATCTGCTCGAACATATGCTTTTCAAGGGAACAAAAAAAATGGGCACTGTAAACTATAAAAAGGAAGCCCCGATTATTGAAGAGATCCATAAACTTTATTCCAGACTTGACCGGGCCGATAGTGTAGAAAGAGAGAAAATTCTCAAAGAAATAGACAATTTCAAAGGAGAGCAGGAAAAATATGCAATTCCAGCAGAGATATGGTCTATATATTCCAGGGAAGGTGGCACCTGGATGAACGCATTCACAAGTAATACGACTACTCAATATTTTATTCTCCTTCCCTCTAACAAAAAAGAGGTCTGGGCAAAGATTGAATCAGATAGATTCCAGAATCCCGTTTTAAGAGAATTCTATTCTGAAAGGGATGTTGTAAATGAGGAAAGAAGGATGTATGAATCAAGGTCAGGAAGTGTTCTGTGGGATCATCTCGTATGCAACTCATATATTGCCTCTCCTGTTAGATGGTCGGTTATTGGCTGGACGAGTGATATAATGAATGTTACACCAGAAGAGGTTATGGAATATTATAAAGCATATTATGTTCCGGAAAGATGCGTTATAGTCCTTGCAGGTGATGTAGATCCAGAAGAGGATTTTAAAATGGTCCAGAAATACTTTGGGAAATGGGAGAAAAGGAACGCACCATTAATCAGATTGACAGAGGAGCCACAGCAGAATGGAATCAGAAGGGCACATGTAAACTTTAAGGCTTCACCCCAAATGGCAATAGGTTTCCATGGACCTTTATATGGTGAGAAAGAATATTATGCAGCCCGTGTTTTAGTGTCAGCTTTAACAACTGGAAGAAGTTCCATCTTTGAAAAAACCCTTGTTAACACCGGAATGGCCTCAGAAATAAATGTTCATGTTGATAATTGGGACGGAAAAGCGAAGTCTCTTATATATATTCTTACACATCCTATGAAAGATGTTAGTTTTAACACTATTGAAGATAAAATCTTTTCAGTCCTTGATAGTTTGAAAGAGAACGGAATAAGTAAAAAGGATCTCAGAAGAGCCAGAAATAACTTTAAAATGAACTTACTCAGAAGAAGAAGATATATTCTGTGGTTTGCATTTGGGGTGGGAAACGGTGAAAGAGTGATGGGTGATCCTGAATTTTACAAAAAGGAGCTCGAAATGATAGATTCCATAACTGCCAATGATGTAATGAATGCTTTGAAAGAATATATAAACAAAGACAAATCTACAATCGTAACCCTTGGGGAGGAAAGAATATGAGAAGGTTCATACCTTTATTTATAATTCTTGCTTTTTCGCTCTGGGCTGAGAAGGAATCACCAATATCAAAAGATATCAGAAAGATGGAATTCCCTCAATTGGAATGGAATTTGCCTGAAGTAGGAAAGGAAATCGAGCGAGTTGAGTTACCCTCAGGTGCAATTCTCTTCTTAAAAGAGAATCATACCGTTCCGCTCATCGAGATAAATATTTATATAAAAGGTGGAAGTTCATATCTAAAAGAAGGAGAAAAGGCTACCTCCGAATTCTTTGCAAGTATGATTGAAAGAGGCGGAACACAGAATTTTGCCCCATCCGAGTTCACGGAAAAACTGGAAATAAATGCGATTTCTTTCAGAGTGAATGAAAATGGATATTATTACTCGGTAAATGAACTCACTTCAAAGGATGTTTTGGACACTGCTTTGATACTTCTAAAAGAAGCTCTCTTCCATCCATCTTTTGACGACCAAATCATTGAAATTGAGAAGAAAAAAATAACCGAAGAGTGGAAAAAGAAACTGGATGAACCCAATTCACTCCTTCGGGAACTTTCTACTTACATGCTATATAGAGGACATCCGGAAGGTTCAATACCAGATTTAAATCTACTTAAGTCAACCAATCAAAAAAGACTAAAAGAATTGAAGAATAGATTCTTACAGCCTTCAAATATGATAATAGGAATAGTGGGAGATTTTAAAACCCCTAAAATGAAGGAAAGAATAGAGAATATCTTTTGTGATAAATATAATACAGGTGCGCATGTAGGGAATATTCCTCCATTAACTAAAGAGACACAAAAGAAGGTCTATTTTTATGATATGAAGAGAGCCCAGGCATATTTCAATATTCAACATAGAGGGGAAAAGGCAATATTTCCTGAGATGTTCAATGTAATGATTATGAATCAAATACTTGGTGGGGGTGGTTTTACTTCAAGAATAGTTCTAAAGGTCCGTAACGAGATGGGACTTGCATATCGCACAAGGAGCTCTTACTCTACGTTTTCTCCCATAAGTGGGACCTTCTCTGCTTATTGCGGGACAAGCTCAAGTACAGCCCACCAGGCTTCCGAATATATCCTGAAGGAGTTTGAAAATATCAGAGATAAGAAGGTATCCATAGAGGAGCTTAAAGTTGCCAAAGAGTCACTTATAAACAGCACAGTAACAAGACTTGGGAATGATTGGGATTATATTCAGAGGCTTTTGAGTTTAGAACTCTTAGGACTCCCGCTTGATTATTACCTATCTTACAATGATAATATAGAGAAGGTAACCCTAAATGATGTCTTGAATGCCGCACAGGATTTCATTAATCCGGAAAAACTGGCAATTGTTATAATTGGAGATAGAGATAAGACAAATATGGACGCTTTAAGAGAGCAGTTCGGAGAGGTTGAATTTATAGAGTATAAAATTCCTGGCCTTTAGGAATACAACATAAGCCTTCAAATTAACCACAAGCACTAAAACCTAAAGGCAAAAAGGAATATTAGGGAGAGTATGATAAACCTATCGCAGAAAAAAAATATATTAATCATACTAACATGTGTTATTATCCTGTCGATTCTCACTTTTAGAGCTGAAATTTTCGGTGGCGGTGATAATGCCCATTATATGACATTGGCACATTCCATATTAAACGGGCAGGGATACAAGTTGATAAGGCTGCCCAATCCCTTACCAGAAACTATATATCCTCCACTATTCCCTCTTTCCCTCTCTTTTATTTTTCTGATATTCGGTGCATTCAATCTCTTTGCTGCAAAAATACTCGTGCTTGTTTTCTTCTGGATATTTATATTTGTATTTTATAAGATTGTCCTGAAGACTTCACAGATAAATCCCCTTTATTATCTTATCCCCATAAGCTGCAATCTACTCCTGCTTGAATACAGTCACTGGGTCTTATCTGAAATTCCCTATCTTCTAATGGCAACCCTTGCGATTTATTTCCTCATTCAAGCCCAGAAGAATCCGAATGTAAGAAATCTCATATTCTCTATTGTACTTTCTGCTGTTGCGTATTATACGAGAACGGTTGGTATCTCAATTATCTTAGCAGGAAGTATCTTTTTATGGTTCAGAAATAAAAAATATGCTCTTTTTTATTTAACAGGTGCCGTCCTTGCAATACTTCCATGGATCTTCCGTGGATTCCTCGTTAAGGGGCGAGGTATGAGCTATTTTGAACAATTATTATTAAAAAACCCTTACGCACCTTTTATGGGATATATCAACATCGTTGATTTTATTAAACGCATTTTTAACAATCTTTTTATGTACACAACCCATATCCCAGGAAATGCCATTTTCGGTATTCCAAGAAATCTGTTAGGGAGTATTCTCGGGTTCTGTGCTTTTGCATTGATACTTTTTTCAATCTTTAAGAATATAAAAAATATCAGGTCTCCCCTATTCTTGATATATACATATGTTATCCTTTATTTCGGAATAATTCTTTCCTGGCCCACTGTCTGGAGCGACAGGAGATTCTTACTCGGTATCACACCATTTCTTATCCTACTTTTACTGAATTCGTTAAGTAGTCTTAAGGAGAAATTCAACACTACAGCAATATTTTCCGGAATTATAATTCTCACAAATTTTATTTTTATAGTCCCTTATGCGAAAGAATCTATCATTCATAATAATTATTTCATAAAGAGAAGAGGAGAATTTGCATACCCGCCGGCAATGAGAAATTATTACAGTATTTGTAAATGGGTAAATACAAATATTGATGAAGATATTACATTAGTCTGCAGAAAACCTAATCTTGCCTACTTCTTTTCCCATAAAAAAACCATCAGGTATCCTTTCACGAAAGAGCCTTTAGAATTTCAGGATTTTATTGAAGGGCTTCAAGAACCATACATAATACTCACTTCATTTTACGGTTCGGACAAATACTATTTACTCGATAACATTGTAAAATGCAAAAAAAAGACGAAAGTTGTTTGTAAAACTGCCCCTCCCGAAGTCTATTTATTAAAACTAAAAACGCCAGAGGATTAGTCAAAAACCATATAGTCTCTTACTACCCCC
>JAGLZA010000409.1 GCA_023131835.1 Caldifarciminota bacterium | reverse complement strand
TTCTCTTTGTAATATCGTGCCATCTCTTTTTGTTATACAAAATTATATATATGGGGTAATACAATATATACGTAATCATATAAATAAAAAAGATTAGGGGGTGAATAGACAATGGTTGTAAGTGCAGACACGGCAGCTAAGCATTACCGGGAAGGTATTGACGCGATTGGCGGAGCAGCCACGTATGTGGAGTGTGGTAGAAGGAAGGATGGCGGGTTCCTGGCAGTCGCAAAGTGCCTTGAGGATAAGAGAGTTGAAAAACTCACCACGGATGAGATGGTAAGAAGGTACAAGGAGGCCGCATAGATATATAAGCGGTTCTCTAAAAACCTTTTACCCTTTTTTATTTTTTCCCTTTTTTAGCTTTCGCGTGCGTATTTGATTACAGCGAGAAGCACACTGTCATCATTTTCTGATACAATCTCTATCAACTCAGCCAGAGCTTTTTCTCTATCAACTACTGCGCTCCGAGCGTAGTTTAGTATAGTTTTCAAAGTGAAATTATCCCTGTTTACAATAGTTTTTAGTTCTTCTATTAACTCTTCACGCTTTTCTGAAGATAATGGCATCACTTATATTTCTCCATTCTCTTCTTTATATCGGCCAACACGTCCTCTTTTGTCGGTGGTTTCTTTTCTTCTTCGGTTTTTGGAATGACTCCAGTCTCCACCTTTACTTTCTTCACTATTTCTTTCGCTTCTTCTTCAGGATATCCGATTATTTTTAACCTGTCTACTGCTCCTTCTTCACCTTCCCCTTCTATCCAGTATTTCACAAATCCTGTTCTTTGGATTACTGTCCCAGACTCTGGTGGTAACAGTGGATTGCCATACAAAAATTCTTCTAAGGTCAGTTCAGCCCCTTTGTCAATACCACAATCCGCACGACTCTTGAAAAGTAATATCCGTGCTAATGGTGAACGTCCCAACAGTAATACATACGCAAATTCGTCCTTATTGAAGGTGCATATATATGGCACTAATTTTCTCATCCGGGACCATTCCGGGTAAGTTTCGCAAATCTCGTAGATTAAAACATCTTCAGGGAAAACTTCCTTTTTTGACTTCGCTGCTTCTACATCGGATGCCTCTCTTATTACGCCTGGTTCAATGTCAAATAACTCGGCTATCTTTTCCCATCCCATAGGAATCCTCTCAAGTCATCATGCCTCGCGCCAGCTTCTCTGATACGTTCTCTACGCAAGTTTTCCACGCTTCTGAATCCGGTGTTAGTCCAGCATATTTTGTGCATGTCCCAGCAGCGACTTTTTTACCCCATGTCTCTTTCAACACTCGGAATTGTTCCTCCTTTGTCAATTCCCGCTTCTCTTCCAATATCTTTTCCGCTTCTCTTGCCTCTTCCACAGGTATTCTTAGCTGCCCAGCACCTTCCACTTCGATTGTTTTTGCTGGTGATGGTGGCGTAAATTTGCATTTCTCGCCGATGACCTCAGAAGCCGCGCGTAGTGCCGCCAAACATTCATCAGATACTTCTTCTTCTCCCATTTTTCCTTTTCCCCTTTTTACGCTCTACTCGTAAACTCCTCAGCTTTATTTAACAGCTTATCACTTAAAACTTTTTCGCCTTTCGCTTTTAATTCTTCTGCATACCGAATTACCGCATCAATGCAACTTACATCCCAGCGGCATGTTTCTAAAATTTCTGAAACGCGGCATTCTTCGCAAACTTCTTCTAGTTCTTCTTCCGCTTTTTCGCTTCCCCTTCCGCTTTCCTTCTCCGCTTCGCCTTTATCCGAAAACACTGACTCTTTCTCTATTATCGTGTAATAAGCAGGTATCAAGCCAATTAGCGCATCCAGCCTTCTTCTTGCCTCATAAAGGTCGCCTTTTTCTATCAGTTTTTCTATTCCCAAAATGCCACGCCCGCAACGTGCGCACGAGGAAATAAAAGACGCTTGCTTTAGCAGATTCTTACCTTCCTCAAACTCTGCATTGGCAAACGCATCATACGCATGTTGTAGCAGTCTCACCACATGCCCCTCTTCAGTCTCTCCCCCAATCACATGCTCAACCACATCGTAAGAGGAAGAGGAAGATCCCCCAGGTAATACACCAACGGTGGGTATCGTTGTAGGTGTAGGTGCTGTCGCTCTAAGCGTTTGCACAGGGTGTAGAAGCCCGGTATCTCTGAGCGTAGCAAACTGTGTACGGAGTATCGCCATGTCACGCAACGTACCCAGTGCCCCTTTTGCCTTGTGTCGCGCAAACTCTAACCGCTCGAGATTTACAGTTTCAATAGTACCCCCGCTCGAAATCCCCGCCATAGTCTACTCCTTGCTATTGCTGTGATGTTGTTATATCACCAGGGGGAAGTCAATCCTTCTTCCATAAACTCTTCTGTCTCGGGTACTTCTACTGCTGCTACCGGTTCTTCCAAAACACGTACACGGCTGGCATCTGGTGTAACTCCAACTCCAAGTTCTCTTACGATTCTTACTTCCGCTTCTTTGCCCACGACTTCCCTGACTCCAATCCCTTTCACTGCTACTCCGCCAACACCCAAACCCACGACACGAGTTTTTGCCGGCACAGTAGTTGTGATTGTGCTTATGGATACCTTGTTCAAGCGTCTGCCGCCACCACTGCCAAGTCCAAGTTCTCTCCCGCCTATTTTCATCTTACCTTCTCCCAAATGCCCTCGCTGTTATTGCCCGCGCCTTCTTGAAATGCCTCCCGAGGATCGTGTCGTCTGAGAACATGATGGGTGTTCCTGCTTCTTTAAGACTGATTCGTGTCTTTATTTCTCTAAGAGTGTCCTTCCAGTTCTCCTTCCTCGCGTCCAAATCCTCTTTTGCCACTTCCGCCA
>JAGLZA010000408.1 GCA_023131835.1 Caldifarciminota bacterium | reverse complement strand
CAAGGAAAACAAAATCAAATGAGATATTTTTTTTGCAAAAAAACAAAAAGTTGACTGACAGTACTATAGGGTTCGTAGGGTTCGTCCCTAATTAACTATTCGACCATTTAACTACTTTCCTTTGTGTCCTTTGTGAACTTTGTGGTAAAATAAATCAGTTCAATCATTGAAAATCTGCGCCAAAAAATCTATCCAGAATTAGACACAGATAACACAGATAATTACTGAAAAAAAATAAATAAAAGAATCAGTGTTTTTAGGGGAAGTAGGGGGGAATCTTTAAATCAGTTTAATCAGTGAGAATCTGCGTCAAAAAAAGGTGAGGGGGAGGGGTAACAAAAGAATTATTCTGAAAACCGTGTTATTCCGTGGCAAAAAATGAGGGAGTGGGGTTTATGTCGAAATCAACGGAGTAGAGGTTGACAAAACAACCTTTTTTCTTAATATATTCTCTATGAAATTACAGTTTGATATAGAGGACCTTCCCAGAGAGGGAAGAGAATATGAAGTTATCTTTTCAAGGGATGAGGTCCATATAGATGAGGCGATAGATACTATCAAAGGCCTCATAAGGATTAAAAAGACAGGGAATGTCTATGAGGTAAAGGGAAAACTGGAATATAATTTGCACCTTCAATGTTCCCGCTGTCTTGACCCATTTTCTGAAAAAATTACACGGGAATTTGAATATGAATTCAAGAGGGTGATTAAATGCGGAAATTTTGAAAAAGATAGGGGAGATTTTGATGGGGATTACATAATCAGTAACACCATTATAGATCTTAAACCACTCTTTAGAGACCTAATAGTCTTTTCTGTCCCGATGAAACCTTTATGTCGGGAAGATTGTAAGGGACTTTGCCCTGTATGTGGTGTGAATTTTAACAAGGAGAAGTGTGAGCACGTTAATGAATCAAGTAAAAGTAAAGTAGAAATAGATCCAAGATGGAAAAAACTAAAGGAATTGGAGGAAATAGATGCCAGTACCTAAGAAGAGATCATCAAAAACCAGAGGAAGGAAAAGAAGGACGCACTGGAAGATAGAGAGTAAAGAACTCACTGACTGTCCTCATTGTCATTCTCTCATACGACCACATCGTATCTGCCCCTACTGCGGATACTATAAAGGAAGGCTTGTTCTAAAGAAGATTGAAGAAGGTAAATGAAGATAGCAATTGACGCGATGGGTGGAGATTTCGCCCCCCGTGAGATTATTGAAGGGGCGAAGATTGCATCTGGTAAATTAGGAGACCTGCTGGATGTTTATCTGGTGGGGAGTGAAGAGATTATTAAAGAATTCTCTATACCGCCAAATTTTGAAGTCGTAGACGCTCCCCAGATAATAGAAGCCCATGAATCTCCTATGGAGGCTTATAGAAAGAAGAAGGATTCTTCCCTTGCCTTAGGTATTAATCTCCAGAAAGAGGGAGAGGTAGATGCTACCTTAAGTGCAGGTAATACAGGAGCGATGGTTGCTTTCTCTATTCTGTCCCTTGGTAGGCTTTCAGGGGTGAATCGTCCTGCACTGGCGACCTTCTTTCCGACAAAAAAGGGACATACCCTTGTGCTTGATGTTGGAGCAAATTCCAATGTTAAACCCATAAATCTACGAGATTTTGGAGTAATGGGTTCATTATATCTTGAGAAGGTTTACAAGATTAAAAATCCATCCATTGGATTACTTTCTATGGGCGAGGAAGAGACAAAGGGTGGAAAGGCTATCGGAGAGGCTCATAATCTACTATCCAATGTTAATATAAACTTTGCAGGTAATATTGAGGGGCATGATATACTCGAAGGTAGGACTGATGTTGCAGTATGTGATGGCTTTACAGGGAACGCTATTCTAAAATTCGGAGAATCAATGGTGGATTTTATAATCTCTCATATTAAGGAAGAGGTAAAATCATCCATCCGAACCACTATTGGAGGGTTATTAATGAAACCAGTATTCAAATCACTCCTTGGTATGGTAAATTATGAGGAGTATGGCGGGGCAACTCTCCTCGGCGTAAACGGTATATCAGTGATTAGTCATGGGAAATCAACCGCAAAAGCTATATCCAATGCGATACTTACAACATATAAATTTTATGATCTAAATGTAAATAACCTCATAGTGGAGAGTTTAAAGAAATGAATACAGCTTTACTATTTCCGGGTCAGGGAGTCCAAAAGGTTGGAATGGGGAAGGACCTATATGAGGAATTCCCTGTTGCAAGGGAACTCTATGATAAGGCAGATAATCTCCTGGGATTCAATCTGAAAGGTCTGTGTTTTGAAGGTCCCCAGGGAGAACTTACGGATTCAAAGAATGCACAGCCTGCCATCCTCTTACATTCCTATATTTTATTCAAATTAGTAAAAGATAAACTGGATTACTCGGTAGTTGCAGGCCATAGCCTTGGAGAATTCACAGCACACCTTTCAGCAGGGACATTTGTATTTGAAGATGCACTACACCTAGTGCGTTTTCGTGGAGAACTTATGAGTTCTACAAAGAATGGCTCTATGAGTGCTATAATCGGATTGGATCCAGAAGAGATCAATAGAGTTTTAGATTCTATTAAGGGAATAGTGGTTATTGCTAATTTTAATTCTACTGACCAGACCGTAATCTCTGGTGAAGTAGATGCAGTGAAAGAGGCGGGTGTTTTGCTCAAAGAAAGAGGAGCCAGGGTAATTTCACTTGCTGTAGGTGGGGCATTCCATTCCCCCTTGATGGAAAGTGTATTTGAACCATTTAGAAAGGTCCTTCTGAAAACCGAGATCAGGAAATCCGAAGTTTTAGTCTATTCAAATGTTGCAGCGGTGAAGGTCGAAAATCCTGAACAGATAAGGAAGACCCTTGCCCAGCAGATACTGAAACCTGTCCAATGGGTAAATATTTTAAAGAATATGGAAAAGGAAGGGATTAATCGGTTCATTGAGATAGGTTATGGCAATATCCTTTCAAGATTGGTGAATAAAACCCTTGACAATGTTGAAACTATCAATATCTCTTCAGCAACACAGGTAAGGAGGTTCCTTGAAAATGGATAAGGTTGCTTTGATTACAGGGGGGGCTTCTGGGATAGGAAAGGGAATAACAATGGAATTGGCAAAACAGGGAAATGATTGTGTGATATTCGATATCCTAAATGGAGAGGAAGCGATAAAGGAAATAGAATCTTGCGGGGTAAAGGGATTATTCAAGAAGGTTGATATTACGGATTATAACTGTGTCAATTCCGCTGTAAAAGAAGTCCAATCTGAGATTGGAGACATCAATATCTTGATAAACAATGCCGGTGTAACCCGGGATAATCTTCTTATCAGAATGAGTGAGGAGGATTGGAATATAGTTATGAATGTTAATCTCAAGGGGACATTTAATTGCACTAAAGCAGTCTTGAGAGGTATGATGAAGACCCATTGGGGAAGGATAATATCTATTTCATCCATAATTGGTATAATGGGTAATGCAGGACAGTCGAATTATGCAGCTTCAAAGGCTGGTATCATTGGTTTTACAAAATCATTGGCAAGGGAAGTGGCTTCGCGCAATATAACAGTAAATGCTATTGCTCCCGGGTTTATAAGAACAGAGATGACGGATAAACTTCCTGAGGATGTCAAAGATGCATACCTTTCCAATATTCCAGTTGGAAGATTCGGAGAGGTAAGTGATGTAGCTAACCTGGTTACCTTTTTGTCATCGGAAGAGGCATCATATATCACCGGGCAGGTAATTCAGGTTGATGGTGGACTTCTAACCTAAAAAGGAGGAAATTATTATGGGGTTAAAAGAGGATGTAACAAAAATAATAGTAGAGCAGTTAGGTGTTGCGGAGTCTCAGGTAACTGAGGATGCCCATTTTATTGATGACCTTGGTGCTGATTCCCTGGATACTGTTGAACTGATTCTGTCTTTTGAAGAGAGCTTTGATATAAGTATTCCGGATGAGGATGCAGAGAAGTTAGAGACAGTAGGGAAGGCACTGGAGTATTTAGAAAAACGTCTCGAAGAGTGATGCATCGCGTTGCAGTTACAGGTCTGGGGGTACTCTCTCCTAATGGTGTCGGACTTGATTCACTCTGGGAATCCCTGAAAAGTGGTAAAAGCGGGGTATCCAGGATTACCAAATTCGATGTCTCTGACTTTACCTCTCAGATAGCAGGAGAATTCCCGGAGTTTGATCTTTTTAGTAGGATTTCTCCGAAAGAAGCCAAAAGGTTAGACCCTTTTTGCCAGTATGCATTGTATGCTAGTGCTGAAGCGATTGAGGATAGCAGGCTCGATTTAGATGAAGTTGATAAGGATAAAATAGGCGTTGTCTATGCTTCTGGTATTGGTGGTGAGATAACCTGGGAGAGAGAACATAAGAAGTTATTGGAGAAGGGTCCCAGAAGGGTGAGTCCTTTCTTTATCCCCGGTCTTATTATAAATACAGCACCGGGGACAATTGCTATAAGATATGGTTTTCGTGGCCCAAATTTTGGTGTCACCTCCGCCTGTGCATCCTCGGGTCATGCAATTGGTGAAGCATTCAGAAAGGTTCGCTCTGGTGAGGCAGACATAATGGTCACAGGTGGCTCTGAAGCCCCACTTGGTCCCCTTGCCCTGGCAGGTTTTTGTGCACTTAGAGCCCTATCCACCCGCAATGATGAGCCTGAGAGAGCCTCTCGTCCCTTTGATAAGGACAGGGATGGCTTTATTATGTCAGAAGGGGCTGCAACATTGGTGTTGGAAAGGATGGATCTTGCTGAAAAGAGGGGAGCAAAAATCTACGGAGAAATCATTGGTTATGGCGCTTCTGATGATGCATTTCATATAACGGCTCCTGATGAGACGGGTGAAGCCCAGGCTTTGGGTATAAAGAGGGCATTGAAGGATGGGAATATAAAGGCGGATGATATTAAATATATCAATGCTCACGGCACTTCTACCTTATTGAATGATAAGGTAGAAACATTGGCTGTAAAAAATGTCTTTAAAGAGAGGGCATACGATATAAAGATATCATCCACCAAGTCAATGACAGGGCATCTTCTGGGTGCAGCATCTGCTGTTGAGGCTATAGCTACCTTGATGGCTCTTAGGGAGAGTATAATACCACCTACAATCAATTATGAGACACCTGATCCAGAATGTGACCTTGATTACACTCCAAATAAAGCTGTAGAGATGGAGATAGAATATGCAATCTCCAATTCCTTTGGATTTGGCGGACACAATGTAACACTTGTATTCAAGAAATACAAAGGCGAATGATGAGAATAATCGTATGTATAAAACAGGTGCCTGACCCTGAATATGCCTCAATGGATAAAGAAACTGGAACTGTGGTTCGAGAAGGCGTGGAACTTATGGTTAATCCCTTTGACCTCTATGCAGTTGAAGAGGCTTTGAAAATAAAAGAAGAATTTGGCGGAGAGGTTATTGCCATATCCATGGGGCCACCCCAGACCGAAGGTGCCTTGAAGGAGGTAATAGCTATGGGGGTCGATGAGGGAATCCTTTTGACATCATTAGATTTTGCAGGGGCGGATACCCTTGCAACCTCATACACGCTCTCAATGGCCTGTAAAAAGATATCAGATTTTGACCTTGTCCTGTGTGGTAAACAGGCTATAGACGGTGATACTGCGCAGGTAGGACCTGGTATTGCAGCCCATCTGGGTATTCCTCAGATTACCTTTGTAAGAAAGATAGATGCGATAACTTCAGAAAGGATAAGGGCAGAGAGATTGGTAGAGGGAGGGTATGAAGTGATTTCTTCTCCATTTCCTCTTGTGATGACGGTGGTTAAGGAGATCAATGAACCACGGCTTCCTACGCTCAAGGGAAAGCTCCGTGCCAGAAAGGTTGAGATAAAGAAATGGGGCCCAGAGGATATAAATGTCGATAAAAAAAGGATTGGCTCAGAGGGTTCCCCCACAATGGTTGATGAGATATTTACTCCTGTATTAACCAAAGAGGGAAAGATATACAGCGACGAAGAAATGGAAGAAGCAGTATCAGAAATAATTACTGCACAGGAAGAAATGGGGCTCATCTGATGAGTATAACCGTAATAAAAGAAAAATGCATTGGGTGTAACATCTGCATCAGGTCCTGTCCCTATGGAGCAATAGTCCTTATAGATGATATTCACAAACTCAAGGGACAAAAAATGGATTCGGCAGAGAGGCTTGCTGTTATCGATGAGATAAAATGCACCCTTTGCGGGGAATGTGTTGAGCCCTGTCCTACCAATGCCATTGAGATAGAAGTTACCACAATGGGATTTAAAAGGAAAGAGGATTATAAGGATGTTATGATCCTTGCGGAACAACGCCGTGGAGTGCTGGAGAATGCTGCTTTTGAACTCCTTGCAAAGGGAAGAGAGTTGGCTGATTCTATGGGTGTTGAGTTATATGCACTCCTTGTAGCAAAGGAAGTAGCTGATAAGCCCAAGAGACTCATCTCTTTTGGTGCGGATAAGGTTATTGTGGTTTCTGGTCCCTCTTTGGAACATTTCCTGCCGGAGCCCTACTCAAATGTCCTTATTGATGTTATAAATAAATATAAACCATCTATATTCCTTGCTCCCTCTACAACTCAGGGGCGAGCATTACTTTCAAGGACAGCTGTATCACTTGAAACAGGACTCACTGCTGATTGCACCGACCTCGAGGTTGATGGAGAGGGAAATCTCCATCAAGTTAGACCTGCCTTTGGTGGTTCAATTAAAGCAAGGATATTGACTCCAAACAGAAGACCTCAAATGGCAACGGTTAGGCCCAGGGTATTCTCTTCCAGAGAGGAAGATGGAAATAGAGTGGGGGAGATAATAGAAGAGATTATTCCTGAAGAGAGATTGATTAGCATTAGTAAATTCGAATCCTGGATTGAAGATACAACCTCAAGGATTTCTATCGAGGATGCTGATATAATATTCTCTGGAGGTCGAGGAATGGGAGGACCGGAGAAATTCAAACTCCTCTTTGAACTTGCAGAGATGGCAGAAGGAGCTGTTGGGGCTTCAAGGACTGCGATAGATGAGGGTTGGATACCCTACTCACATCAGGTAGGGCAGACTGGTAAAACCGTTGCACCCAAAATGTATTTTGCATTTGGAATTAGTGGTGCGATTCAACATATAGAGGGGATGCGCAGTTCTGATTTTATTATAGCGGTTAACAAAGATCCAGGAGCTCCAATATTCAAGGTTGCGGATATCGGGATCGTTGCAGATCTCTTTGAAGTAATTCCTATCTTAAAGAAAAAATTAAAAGAAAGAACTAATGGCTGAAAAGACAAAGAAGACCTCTATCGTTGATGAGATGGAGGGTGCATATCTGGATTACTCTATGAGTGTAATCATAGGGAGGGCCCTCCCTGATGTAAGGGACGGGTTGAAACCCGTGCATCGCAGAATTCTTTTTGCTATGAGCAAGATTGGGCTTACATCAAAATCCTCTTTCAGGAAATCTGCTACAGTAGTGGGGGAGGTTTTAGGGAAATATCATCCCCACGGAGATATGGCAGTATATGATTCAATGGTGAGGATGGCCCAGGATTTTTCACTTAGATACCCTCTGATCGATGGACAGGGGAATTTTGGGTCTATTGATGGAGATAATGCAGCAGCCTATCGCTATACAGAAGCAAGGCTTTCCCCTGTTGCTGAGTTGATGCTTAAGGATATAGGTGAAAACACAGTAGATTTCATTCCTAATTTTGATGAATCTCTTGAGGAACCGTGTGTCCTACCATCGTCCTTACCCAATCTTTTGGTAAATGGTGCTTATGGAATAGCAGTGGGAATGTCTACCAATATTCCGCCTCATAATCTCTCTGAAGTATGTGATGCGGTTATTTCTCTGATAGAGAATCCTGATATGGAATTAAATGATTTGATGAGAATTATAAAGGGCCCTGATTTCCCAACTCGCGGAATTATTCTTGGTGATGAGGGGATTAAACAAGCATACGAAACAGGACAGGGTAAAATAACAATTCAGGCAAAGACCCATTTTGAACAGGGCACTCATGGAAGAGACAATATCATTATAACAGAGATTCCCTACCAGTTGAATAAGACAACACTCATAGAACAGATAGCAAGTATGGTCAATATAGGGAAGATTGGGGGTGTCTCCGACCTCCGCGACGAATCTGATCGGGATGGGATAAGGATTGTTGTAGTATTGAAGCAGAACGCAGATGAGAAGATGGTCCTTAATCGTCTTTTTAAGTTTACTGACCTGCGGAAGACCTTCGGGATAATACTGCTTGCTATTGTCAATAATGTCCCGAAGAAGTTAACCCTCAGGGAATTACTGCTCTATTATATAGAACACCGCAGGGAAGTAGTTCGGAGAAAAAGCGAATATGAACTGGATAAGGCAGAAAAGAGAGCACATATCCTTGAAGGATTACTTAAGGCTCTGGATAATATAGACCGCATAATAGAGGTTATCAAGGCTTCTGCCAATAGAGCAGAGGCAAAAGATAATCTTATAAAGGAATTTGATTTTAGTGGAGAGCAGGCAGATGCCATTTTGGATATGAGACTTGCCCGATTGACATCCCTTGAAAAGGAGAAGATAATCGAGGAATATAAAGAGAAGATAAAACTGATAGAGAAATTAAAATCCATTCTTTCTTCTCAAAAAAGATTAGACGGAGTGATTATCGAAGGGATAAAAGAGGTGAAGGAGCAGTTTGCCGATAATAGGATGACTGAGATAATCAGGGGACCCATTGAAGACATATCCACCGAGAATCTTATCAAGGAGGAGGATGTCGTGGTGACTTTTACAAAGAGGGGGTGGGTGAAACGGATTCCTCTATATACCTATCGTAGTCAGGGAAGAGGAGGAAGGGGGGTTTTAGGGATGCAGCAAAAGGATAATGATTATGTCAACTCTCTCTTTATAGAGTCTACGCACGATAAGATGTTAATCTTTACCAATAAGGGGAATTGTTACCAATTGCAGGTATACGATATACCTGAAGGAAGCAGGATATCTAAGGGTAGTTCACTGGCTCATCTACTCAATATGGACACAAAAGAGGAGATAAGAGGGATAATTACTCTGAGAGAGTTTAAGGAAGGAGATAATATAATCCTCTTAACCCGAAAGGGAATAATAAAGAAGATAAAGGTTAAGGAATTTATAAATGCACGCTCAGGAGGAATAATTGCCCAGCGATTGGTGGAGGGTGATGAACTGATAATCGCTAAAAAGGTTGATAAGGGCAATAAAGTCCTGATTGCCTCAAAGAAAGGACAGGTGATAAGGTTCAAGGAAGGCGAGCTCAGGGCTATGGGCAGGAATGCAAGGGGTGTAATAGGTATGAAATTATCCGGGGGTGACGAAGTGATCTCCTGTATGATAGAAGATGGAGAGGTGGGAAATCTTTTATTTATAACGAGTAAAGGCTATGGAAAGAGGGTCTTGATTTCAGAGTTCAGAGAGATAAGACGGGGCGGAAAAGGAGTTATAGGGTTTAAACTCAGTGAGAAGACAGGGGTACTTCGTTGTATGGCCAGCGTGAAAGAGGTGGATGAGATAATGATAATAACAAAGAATGGTAATATCATCCGTTTGCATTCAGAGGGTATAAGCAGGCAGCATCGTCCAAGTCGGGGTGTCTCTGTAGTCAATCTCAAAGGGGGGGACGAGGTTACCGATATAGCCCTGATAAGCGCTTGATGGAGGTCTTTCGAGTTGAATTCTACGCAGGGGGAAAAGGGGAGGAGGAGCCAAGAATTATCTACACTGATTCAGGTATTGTCAGGGTTGACAGAATCATTGAAACCCGTTTAGAAGAACACTATAAAACAGGTAAGAGAAAAAGGATATTTATCCTTAAGAGTATAGAGGGGGATATATACTGTCTTGAATCTTCTGAAGAGGGATTCAGTATAAATCTAATGTGATAAAACAACATCTACAATACCCGGGAGGAGATTGCTTCACTGGGGTTAGGCAGGAAGAAAAGTTCGCAATGACCGATTCTAATGTAGAGATTGATTGTCATTGCGAGTTCAGCCTCTTGCTCTTCTTATGCGAAGCAATCTTTAGAAGAGATGGAACTTTGCTATCAAGTTCCTTCTCAAACATAGTTATAAAAAAACGGGCTTTTAGGTATAAAAGAGAGGGGCAGGTGATGACCTGCCCCTCTCTTATTTAGATCAGAATTACTTGGCCACTACCATATACGGGAATATCCAGGCATTGGAGTCATACATATAATCAATATTATCTATGGTATTCTTATGCAGGATATCAAAAGCAGCGACACGGACACCTTCATGATGAGGGGTAGTCCATGTTCCTGTGTTAGATGCATTGAATCTCCATCTCCACCAATGACAATGGCCGCCAAAGCATCCCCTTGCATGGAGGAAGGCATAAATGCTGTCAGATGAGTATACGGTTAAAGTAACTTCTTCTTCGGGCCCAAAGGTGAAGATACTTTGCCTGTCAACAAAGACCCAGGGATCAGTGATAACCGTATCAGGGTAACTGGTGCTCTGTACCCTTACACTGTCTATGTCTACAGTATGATCTTTCGATGTTACCTCAACGCCGGTTATCTTCTCCAATCTCCATCCCCTATAGCCAGCCTCTACAGAATCTGCATATCGCCTGAAGATGGCATAACGGGTGAAATCATCCTCTAAGTCCTTTGGATGGTCGATAAGGGTGTCTAAAGGAGGGACAGAATCTACCATCAGATGGAATATTCCAGTCACTGCTCCTACATAGGTCACATGGGCGGAATCATCTTTTATAATTATGGTGATATCCCTTACCCAGGAGCTTGGCCATCTCCACCAGATAGCAAACGCATATTCCTTTGTTCCCTTTGTTGATGTAGTATCATCTGCACCGTAATGGTCATCGAAGGAAAAGTATCCGCCAACATTTCCAGCTATTATCTCTTCAATAGCTTCTTTATCTGTAGTTGCTTCTGTTCCGGTAGGTGACTTTTCGCAACCCCAGATTAGTATCAACATCAGTGCTGCAAGCCCCGCAAACATCCATTTTCTACTCATAAGACCCTCCTTTTTTGTTTTTAATTCAAATGTTTAGAGTGAAAAATTGCGGATTGGTTCCATTTTTTATTGCCACAGAGACACAGAGAACGAAAGAGCCCTTCACAACCCCTTTAAGTTTGTAATTTAAGAGTAAAAACCCACCATCAACCTCCCTTTATTTTCTCGCAAAGGACGTAAAGGAGAAGGTTGGTGTGTTGGTGCGTTAGTGTGTTGGTGGGTTCATGAGTTCGTGGAGTTCCTAGCGCGGCGAAGCCGCTAAAATGTAAAAATCAAATATCAAAATGTAAAAATACAAATCAA
>JAGLZA010000407.1 GCA_023131835.1 Caldifarciminota bacterium | reverse complement strand
TGGATAGATACTTTGAATGAGATGAAGGTGCAGTATAGTGAGATTATTGATGTAACGAGAACGAAACCTTTTGGACCTTTATGGGGTTGGGGTGACAATAGTCACGATTCCTTAGGATCGGGAACAGGAACCAATAATCCCGATCCAATAGAAATAGCTGACGATACAATAGAAATATCTAATGCGGGGTTCTTTCATTCTGCCTCAATTACTAAAAATGGAATTCTTAAAACAGTTGGTAATAATGAATTTGGAAAATTAGGTTTTGGAGACACTGTTAATAGGGAATTTTTTGAGGCTGTAGACGCTAATGAGTGGACTAAAGCAAGTCTTGGTTATCACGTTTCAGTTGCTCTTCGATCAGATAGTTCTCTGTATGGTTGTGGTTGGAATAATAGTGGAGAACTGGGACTGGGAGATAAGACACAACGACATGTATTTACACATATCTCTAATAGCGTCTCTGTGATGAGTATGGGGTCTAATCATTTATTGGTTATTAAAATCTCCGGAACTTTATGGTCAACTGGTAAAGGGGCATATGGTGCTTTAGGTTTAGGGGACTATCTCGATAAAACTGTTTTAACTCAGGTAGGTTCTTCTTCCAATTGGTCTAAAGTATTTGCAGGAAGTTACGATTCTTTTATATTATCGAGTTCTGGAGCTTTGTATGGATGCGGATGGAATCATGATGGAGCATTGGGGATTGGTGATGAGGTACAAAGAAATGAACTTGTTGTAATTGCAGGCTCTTGGAAAACACTATCCATTGGCGGAAGTACTTCATTGGGAATTAAGGCAGATGGAACATTATGGGCTGCAGGTACAAACACTTACGGACAATTGGGATTAGGAGATACTACTAAGAGAACATCTTTCACTCAAGTAGGTTCAGCAACTGATTGGAAGCAAGTGGCTGTAAGTAGACATGGAAACTGTGCTTTTGCTCTTAACAATAATGGAGATCTTTATTCAACAGGTCAAAATTCCTCTGGGGTGTTAGGTTTGGGAGATCACGATAATAGGGATGAGTTTACACAAATCCCAGGTTCCTGGAAGGCTGTTTATGCAGGAGGTTTTTTCTGTTTTGGAGTTAAAAACTAAGGAAGATAATGACAATAGATTTTAAAAACTCAATATCAGATCCCATCGCAGTAGATATCGGCAACTACGTCACACAAGGAAGAATTGTTTCAAAAACAATTCAACTTGCTTCGTTTACTACCAATGAAAATGCTGTGTGGGCGGCTAAGCGTCAGCTTCAAAAAGAGTCGTATCCTTTTGCTTTTATCAATGTTCCTGTCAATCGAGATCTTTTTCGACTTCAAGTAGGAGATTGTTTTAAATTTTCTTACAGCAAATACGGCATCT
>JAGLZA010000406.1 GCA_023131835.1 Caldifarciminota bacterium | reverse complement strand
TTACTATATAAACTATCTTATGTTAGGTCATTACCAATTCTTCTTGTGCTTCCAAATCTTTTTGCTCGTAATATCGTTTAGCTAACGCATGTGCATTTTTGGAGAGCTCTGCTAATTTAAGGTGGAGTTTGTCTTTGGAATTGAACTTTGGAATTTTTATATGCGTCAGAACATGTGCCGAAGCAAAACTTTTACCACCAACCATAGAATAGCCCCTGAGCACAAATTCAGTTATACTGGAATTCAAAGCAGAACAAACATAATGTGCTTCCTTCTCATCCTCAAACGGAACGAAAATAATTGTCTCTTGTGGTATAACAGGCTTTTCCTCAATATAATCGCTTTTTAGACTCGAAATCACCGAAGCGTTCAATTTACTGCCCATTCTTTGCCACACAACCTTAAACGGTTTTAACATCTTCTTACTGCCATACATGGTGTAGAAAGGGTATCCTTGTGGTTTTAACTTATAGGAATAACTACTCCTATTGTCTAAAACGTCTCTAAACTTGTAAAGATACGAGTAAGTTTTGGAGAGATTTACTTTGAGGCGGGTCTCTTTAATCTTATCCTTCAAATGTTTGGATGTGAAGATGATATACAAATTTGGCTTGGCAAACCATTTCTTCGCTTCTCCTCCTCTCAGAAGTGGATAAACCAAATCGGTTTCTATTGGAAGCGTTAATTCCTTAACAGCCTTTTTCAATCCCTTTGTTATGTTTTTCACTAAGAGGCAGTTATCCGATGTTTTTTCAATTGCTATAACCCAAAAAACACCATTTGCTCCTTCAGTATAACATCCTGTAAGTCCTTTGTATACTGAGTCGCCTAAAACTTTTTTAAGAGGAATCAAAGCCTCCTCTTCGGTATAGATAAGCCATTTTGATTGTTTATCCAAATCTTTTACCGGTTTTGCCCATAATTTCAATTCTTTATCTTTAATGCTTTCAAGCGCTTCCGCCAATTCAGCAAACGCATTTATACTGCCCTTTTTTCCGTATCTCGTATATTGGACAGGATAAGTGGTTTCTTCGCCTTTTGTTGCGGTGAAAAAGGAAGTTCTATTAGTCGCTCCTTCAAATGGATTTATCTCAACCAAATCAGACACTTTTTCTATCTTAAAATGCTCTTTTTTACCTCCTTTCGTATAGTAAAATTTCCTGAAACCATATCCGGCATCTGATTGAAATACAGACTGCGTGATTAGAAAAGCTAATTTGCCATTATCTTCAAGGTATCTGTCAAAAGCAGCATATACAAAAACCATCGAGATGTCATACTTCGCTACCCCCAATTTGGCTTTCCATCCTTTGAAGGGAAATAATCCATAACTTGACCATATATCCATGCAAGGCTTCTTATAACTGTTGGGTAAACTTTCCCAATTTATCCACGGAGGATTCCCTATAACATAATCGAATTTCCCCGCCAATAAAGGAGCAAATGAATTTTTAATCACTTTCGTCCAAATTCTATCCAATTTCTTATCTTCCAATTCCAAAAATTTCTCATACAATCTTATTGCTGCACCATGGGCATCTTTGGTTATGATACTTTTCTCCACAAAAAGTTCCGAGAAGTATTCCTTGAAATTCTCGACTGAGTAATTGTTTTCCAAGCAAAAATCAATACTGTCGAGCAAAGGTCCCCATAACTCTTTGTTTATCAATTCTTCTCTAACCCAGAATTTCCCTACCGAAGTTTCCAGAACAAATTCTGGTTGCCCATATAAAGAAATACCTCTGCTCACCAAAATAGAATCCGCAAGATAAACTGGAATTTCTACCCCTCCCTTTGGAATATACTTGATCAAATCACCTAATGCGATTAC
>JAGLZA010000405.1 GCA_023131835.1 Caldifarciminota bacterium | reverse complement strand
AAAATCCAAGCTCGCTGGAAAGATTCTTTCTCACAATATCCCCGTCAAGAAGGGTGACCGGTCGGTCTCTCATTTCCATGAATTTGACCATCAGGCCTTTGGCAATGGTAGATTTACCGGCGCCAGACAATCCCGTCAGAAAGATGGTAAACCCCTGTTTTGATCGGGGCGGATAGGCCCACCTGAGTTCCTTGACTACCTCCGGGTAAGAGAACCATGCCGGAATATCCAGATCACTTTCCAATCTTCGTCTCAATTCCGAGGATGAGATGTTTTTCACCTTCATACCCGGCTCTACTTCGTCTACCGGAATGTACCGGGCCTTATCTTCCACGTATACCACCTTTTTCAATGGTACCATTTTAATACCGGTTTCTTCCTCGTATTCTTCGACCATTTCCTGTGCGGAGTGAAGGGGATAGAATCTATCTCCTGTGCCATTGTTTGCGAATGGATCTCCCTGATCATCGGCGACTATGAAATGGCTGCACCCGTAGTTCTTCCGGATAATGGCCTGCCAGAGAGCTTCTCGAGGGCCTGCCATGCGCATAGCCATTGGAATCAAACCAAGCATGGCCACATTCGGGGGATATTTTTTAACTATTTCCTGGTAGCAATAAACCCTGGTATAATGGTCAATATCCCCTGGGTGGGTCAGACCCCACCACGGGCTGTAAAAAGATGCTTGCGCCGACCTCCCTTGCCGCTCTGAGAGTCATTTCTTTATGGGCGCAATGGAGGTTTTTTTCGGTTTGAAACCCTGCCACTTTTCTCCAGCCTTTTTGAGAAAACTGCACATGTGTTTCAGACGGGGTAAGTCGCAGCGCCTTGAAATCATAATGGATGGGAAGTTGAACACCTTCAAGGGAGCCCCCGACATACCATTTTTCAACCTTATTATACAAAAATCGTATTCCCGGATGCCTTTCAGGATCTTCCATGCCAAAAACGGAGATCGCTTCATGTCTCTTATCAGGTTGCCAGGTGTCCTCCACGGTGAGCACTGCAAGCATGGAAAAGGGGTCAAGTCTACGTTTGACCCTTGAGACAGCAGAAGATGTGATTAGTGCATTAAGCTTGTTTTTTCTTTAGACAGGATTAACCCCAGTACGATGGTTTCCACTTACGGGGCAGGCAGGATTTG
>JAGLZA010000404.1 GCA_023131835.1 Caldifarciminota bacterium | reverse complement strand
CAGGGTACTTTTGGATTGCCCTTATCACACCCCTTCCTATTCTACCTACGCCGTTAACCCCAACTCGGATTTCATCACTCATTTTTTCTTTTTTCCACCTCTTTATTAAATTCCGCTTCTGTCAACACTACCACCTTCTCATCCAAAATCTGAAAGACGTCTATATACGCTTCTTCTATCATTTTCTTTTAGTTCCCCTTTCCTGTTTTGAGTGATAACCAGTAAGAACTTACGCCGGCTACCCGCGCTGCCTTCTCAACATCCATACCCTTCCTTACTAAAGCTATTGCTTGCTTTTCCTTGTCTGTCATATTAACTCCTCATCCCAGTTGATTTCATTATGGAATCCATCTCTTCATACTCTTCTTCCGACAACCCTTCATCGACCAACTTCTCTTGGAAAAAATCAATGATCTGGGCGTCCCCCTGCCAATTGCCTTTTTCTGATGTCATTTTTCTTCTTGATTATCTATATGTACAAGGGAGTATATATAAGTCACCGGACTTAAGGCCCTTACTAAGCAAACTGAAAACTATTTTTGAAAATGCACATCTTGGATATGTTTAATCCTTTTCCTTTCTTCCACCCACTCTTTCTCTGACATTTCAGACCAGGGCTTTGTATTGCTTTTTGGTACCATTTATATGTCACCCCCCTTGAATTGGTTTTGCCTGTGCAATAAAGAAGTTGAGCCACTTTTCCTCTTTATTATGTTCTGCTTCCTCGGTTCTCTTCCACAGATTTAGCAACGCCTTAATTTTTGTTATATCTCTAAGCAATGGAATTAGCCTGCGTAAAAAGGAGTCTATCACCGCCATCTTGTCAAACAATTTCTGTCCTTTATCTTCCATTACTTCCGCTAAGCGGTTTACACGGTGTTCAAAGAAGTCTGCTAAAACGCCTAATATCTTTCTTACTATATAACGCCCGTCCACATAACCTCCCTTGGTTTTGAATTTGTGGAATATCAGTGTCCCTTTTTTCTTTCCTATGTTCTTAAACCAAAAACCCGGTGCTATCTTACCTAATTGCTTACCAATGATGAAAAAGACTGTTTTGTTGTTATATTGCCGTGCGGCGGTTGCGTGATTTGAAGGAACCCAGTTTTTTGCCGTCTTTATGTACGCTTCTATTTTACTCCCTTCAAGCTCGTCCAGTTCCCATAAGACAACACGGTGATATTCAACTTTATTATCAAACTGGTTAGGATAAACGGGAATATCTATTATAGCTTTGTTCCCCTCAACACAGTAAAGCCCCGCTATGTTTTTCTTAACCTCACCCAAAGCGGCGACGAAGTCCTTGTTGAAAAGTCTTAATGTGGTGATAAGCTGCTGTGCCACGCTTGTAATTACAGTTATGTCCCCCTTCCTCTTTTTTACTTTTCCATCTGCCACAGTAACATCCGCAGAACCAAAGTTAGTGTTGCCACCCTCTTTTTTCTTCTTTTCTATTGCCGCCAGAGCTCTCCTACTAAGTTTCCTATACCCTCCATTTTTATGTGCCATTTTTTCTGTACGTATACTTAAGGATGTACCATATATAAAGCTGAATAAGGAAGCTTTACCTAAAGTAAAGTTTCCTTTACTTTTTGTATAGGTTCCTTGCATTGATGTTTGTTTTTTACCC
>JAGLZA010000403.1 GCA_023131835.1 Caldifarciminota bacterium | reverse complement strand
GTGATGAAGAATATTACGCCACGACTCAGTTTCATCAGGAATTTCCACCTCGTTTTCATCCTTTATGGCATCTTCTTTTTGAACCAGCTCTTTTTGTTTTTTGATTTCGGCACGAACCGTTTTAATAACTTCTTGAGGATCTACCATGGTTACTTTTCGTTTTTCAGGAACAATTATCCAAATACCACGGTCAGAATTGTCTAAAATGCCATACTTTTTCAAATAAGTACGAGCCCATGCTAAACGATACTCAATTTCTGTCTGGCTACTTTTTTCTGGATTATGAGGCAGGTTTAATATTTCTTCAGGTAGATCAGATAATTCTGCAACCTTCTGCGCAATTTCCTCAATTGATCCGGAACCTCCCAATTCATGAAGAGCTTGAAGCTGGGGATTCATCAGCTCATGGTATGTAGGCATTTTGGTTGAATTTTTCACAATTGTTCCTCATTAAAATGTATAACCTGCATAAGGGGCTGGCCCTAGCATGGCTGCCAACTACCCAGCAGCAACCAACATGGCACTACTCAATAGAACGCCGGTGCTCGCCAGTCCCTCTTGATGCAATTATTATACATTTTCATTAGTTAAGAGTTCTTCAATAAGTTCGAAAATAATGATGATTAAAAAATTGCACACTGTCTCACTTGGAAGGCCACCATGGGATGAAAGATTGCGTATTGGTTCTAACGCTAATTTAAAATATTCTTTAAACTCCTTCGAAAATTCATTTCCTTGATATTGAGCAATACCACCGACCATGGTACTTAAATTGTTAGTTTTTATTCCTTTAATGTTTTTGGCTTCAATGTATGTTTTTACAATACCTTCAATGTCCGGTGCGAGCAGTTTAAATAAATTGGAAAATAGAACCGTCACTGGAGATTCTAATATTAACTCTATAGTATTTAATAAGTTTTCCCGAAATGGAGTCAGGATGTCAGAGTAATAAATTTGTGGCTTTAGCTTTTTAAGCCTATATTCGATGTCTGTCCAAATTGTTGGGAAAACAACACTTGGATTAAGGGTTTTAATTAATTTTTCAAGCAATGATTTACGCAAAATGAACTGGCCGAAAGAATAGTTCCATGTCCCCGAAGTTGAAATGTCTACTTTCCCGAAATCTTCATCAACAGCCAAAACGGCGACTGTAATTTCATAGATTTCCCTATAGCCAAGAATTTTGCGTTTATACTCACCTCCAATTTTCAGTTTAGATGGGCTTACCAATGTGTTGTAATATGGCGCATAGGCAATGAAATCTGATGTTTTTTCAATTGCTTTCTGGGAGATTAGTTTTTTTAAACACCAATAAAGAAAGATCTCCTTGGGAAATACAATGTAATCTTTTAGTACCTTTTTACTGACTACTCTATTGCATTTATCTATTTGACACTCGATCAATGTTCCCTTGACATGAGTATCAATCTGTTTGACTTGAAAACCGAAATGATAATTCATAAGTATAACCCATAAACCTCGCAGTTAGCGGCTTTTTGCGTCCGCTGAATTTATGGGTTCGGTCTTCTCTATTCCCAGGATCGCGTCCAGATTGCACTCCAATTCTCCAAAAAGCCCACAGGCGGTGAGGTGGGGCATGCAAGTTGTATAGAACCACTTAAAGCCTGTCCCCTTTGAGAGGATAAGAAGTACCTCAACAATAACCCGAATAGCAGTCTGTGCATCTGACACGTTGAGCGCCAGCGGCTGATTGAACCGGCACAGTGGGAACTTCTGGCTCCAGCGCATCCAACTCTCGCCTGGTTCTTCGTCAACGACTTCATAGAGTACATGAGATTCAGACGAGGGTGCCACTAGGAGTGTGCTGTGGTAGCAGGTTCCGTGGACTATCCAATTCCGTAAATTGTTCACCTCTGATAACTTTGAATGGACTCCATTGGGCAGAAGAGAAGGGCCTGAAACGGAGAGAATCGTGTTACACTTCTCCGTGATTTTGAGATTAGTCCAGCGTTTGATTATGCTCTGAACAAAGAAATTTCTCTTAGTCAACGGGATAAACTCCGCAGCGTCGTCCAGCGTGAACATCCGGTAGGCCATAAAATTTAGCACTGCTTCAAGTGAGGAAAAACCATGCATGATGGCGGAAATGGCGCACCGTTGGGAGTGAAGAGCCTTAGCGGAGCCAAGTTGGGGATCTCCATCTGCAAGTGATTCATGAAGAAGATCGAGCGCGTGACCGAGGTGGTCAGCGTAAAGACTCCGAACGTCTGTGCGAATCTCTTGCCATGGTTTATTTTCTTGCATCGCGCATCTCCTGACCGAACGGCAGGCATGAGGGGCTGGGAAAAGCTTGCTACAGTATTGGAAACCATAAAAAAGATGGCGTTTAGACGACCTGAGTAAAAGAGAAAAAAGTCGCCAGCTTTTCCAAGTCCACCTCCATGCCATAGTTATGCTACTGAACATTAATTAATGTGCATTTCTGATAACCAACTACACACAGTTTGCATGATGTTTTTTTGAATTCTGTCATACCCATCAAAAAATATTTCCTTTTCTTCAATCATTTTATTCCTAACCTCTTCACTAGCTAAATCAAAAGTGATCAGTTTAGATAAATAATCTATATGATTGTATTCAGTATCACCTGATATGCTAACTATTCCTGCCGCCTGTATTAGACTTTTTGCATCAATATTGTCATTCACTATCTTATCGATGAGTTCTGGTTTAGATGCTTTTAAGTAGCATATGAATGCAAATATTAATTGATAAGAAGGGTAATATGTTTGTAAATGTTCAGGGGGTGAGCT
>JAGLZA010000402.1 GCA_023131835.1 Caldifarciminota bacterium | reverse complement strand
ATAAAGAAAAGATCGTCAAGATGTCAAACGAATTTGAGCCAAAAGGAAGGCAGAGGAATGTATTTGGAGATGGAAGAGCGAGTGAAAAAATTGTAAAGATAATGAAGGGACAATGAACATAAAACCAAAAATCTTATTTGTATGCCCCTCCTTCTCGTCATTCATACAAAATGACCTGGACATGCTCAGGAGGTTTTTTGATGTGAAAGTTGTGCAGTATAAAGGTAAGAGAAGATTGTTAAAATTCGTGATTGAGACGCTAAAAGGTGTTTTATGGTCAGATTTAACTTTTTCCTGGTTCGCAGATGTTCATGCTTTAAACAAACAAAATTATTATATATGTAACACATTAAAGAGTAAACAAAATCAAAAATGAAAATTTCTGAGAAGTATCGGGAGTCTGTGAATGAATTCGTAAGAAGGGCATTGGAAAAGTATGGCGATACGATAGATAGCATTATCCTGTTTGGGTCAGTTGCGAGGGGAGAAGCAAAAGAGGATTCTGATGTGGATATTTTGGTGATAGGAGATGTGGGTTTGGAAGAATTAGTAAATATATCATTTCCGATACTATTAGAACACGGGAAACTCATTTCTGCAAAGAATGTGAATAAGGCACATTTTGATTTTTTGGTTCGTGAAGGATATTCATTTGCAAGGAATATTTTAAGGGAGGGAATAATATTATATGAAAGAGTGGGAGAAGCATTTGGAGAGAGCGGGAGAAAAACTAAAATTCTCTCAGTTCGGCTTGCCGTTTGTTAACGAAGGTCTTATTGAGGATTTGTATGCGAAAAGTTTGGCAAAAGCGGAAACAACGCGTGAAAAAGCGGATTACGACATTTATTATGAGCCTTCTAAGGAAGAAGCAGAATCTACGATCACCGATGCAGACGCATTTCTTAAAAGAATTGAAGCAGCAATAGAAAAAATCACTTGAAAATTTGATGCACGCGAGATGAAGAAGGGGATGAGAAGCAATTTCGTAGGAAAACGCATAAAAATCTTATTTGTATGCCCTTCCTTCTCATCGTTCATACAAAATGACCTGGACATACTCAGGAGACATTTTGAAGTGCGGGTTGCACATTACCAAGGCAAGAAGAAGTTGTTAAAGTTCTTGATAGAGACGCTAAAAGGCGTTCTGTGGGCAGATTTAACTTTTTCATGGTTTGCTGATGTTCATGCGTTCGCAGCAGTTTTGTTCTCGAAAATATTTAAAAGAAAATCAATCGTAGTTGTTGGTGGTTATGAAGTGGCAAAAGTTCAGGAAATAAATTATGGAGCTATGTTGAAGAAGTGGAAAACTATTGTTGTAAAGTTCGTTTTGAAACATGCGAATAAAGTTTTGGCAGTTTCTGAGTTTAGTAAAAGTGAGATTTTAAAATATATTAATCCTAAGAATATTGAACTTGTGTATAATGGCATTGATTGTGATAACTTCAAGCCTGTAAGTGAAAAAGAAGATTTGATAATAACTGTTGGTAGTGTAACAAATGCAGTTGTAAAAAGAAAAGGATTTGAAACATTTGTAAAATCTGCTAAGTATTTACCGAATGTAAATTTTGTATTAATTGGTAAGCATGTGGATAATTCTATTAAATCTCTTAAATCAATGGCTCCACCGAATGTCAAATTTACCGGGTTCGTTCCGGATGAGGACTTGATTGAATATTATCAAAGAGCAAAAGTATATTGTCAACTTTCAAGATATGAATCGTTTGGAATAACTCTTGCTGAAGCGATGCTTTGCGAATGCGTTCCCGTTATAACGAATAGAGCCGCATTACCGGAGGTTGTAGGCGATACGGGTTTTTACGTTCCTTACGGCAATCCAAAAGCAACTGCAGAAGCGCTAAAAGAAGCATTTAAATCTGATAAGGGAAAAGAAGCAAGAGAAAGGGTTAAAAATATGTTTCCGATAGGGATAAGAGTAAAAAAAATAATAGATTTGACAAACAAGGTGCTAAAATGCAAGGAGTAAAATCATGAAAAGATATAATCAATACTGGGAAAAACACAAAAATGAAGTCCGCATTAATTTACCAAAGGCGGGCATAAAAGGAAGATTAGACTTATTTTACGAAGTCTGTAAAACTAAAAGAGTATTACATATCGGTTGCGCAGATTGGCCTTATACTCAAGATAAAATAAACAAAAATAAATTGTTACATCAGCATTTAGAAAATATCACTGCAGAACTCTATGGAATAGACGCATCTGTAGAAGGAATAAACATAATGCAAAAAATGGGAATTAATAACGTTTTTGTTGGGGATATTTATAAGCTCTACAATGGCATAAATTTACCTAAAAAAATTGATGTGATATTAATTTCTGAAGTCATTGAACACCTTACAAATCCAGGTTTAGCATTGGAATCTATTAAAAAATATATTTTAAAAAGCAATCCAAAATGTGAAGTCATATTTACAGTACCAAATTACCACAACTTTTGGCACTATATAGTTTTTGGTTTAAAATGTGAAGAGGAAGTTCATCCAGACCATAAATTTTATTTTAGTTACAGAACATTCAGAACTCTTATAGAATATTATAATTTTGAAGTTGATGATTTTTGTTTCGTACTTTACGAAAAATACCCACAAACAATTAAAGGAAGAATATTTTTTAATTTGCTATCCAAAATATCACCTTGTATAGCACCATACTTATATTTTAAGTGTAAAATTATAAATCATTCAGTGCATAACATGGATACGAAAAAAAAAATGAAGAAAAGCTGGTTGAATATGAGTCTAATGTAATATAAGGTGGTAGGGGACAGATAAAACGAAAAAATAGAATCAGTCAAGGAGGTGGTTAAATGGAAGTCTCAGTAATAATTCCGACATACAATCGAGTAAAAGATTTGAATGAATGTTTAAATTCAATTATTGTTCAAACGACCC
Organism: Caldifarciminota bacterium; assembly: GCA_023131835.1. Taxonomy (GTDB): domain Bacteria; phylum Hydrothermota; class UBA3072; order UBA3072; family UBA3072; genus JAGLZA01. The sequence continues at coordinate 1,549 of JAGLZA010000402.1, read as the reverse complement.
TGCCAAAGGAGATAATTGTAATAGATGATGGCGATGACGACAAAACGGAGAGTCTAATTGCGAATAGAAAAAAAGAATTGGAAGAAAGAGGGGTACTTTTAAGATACATAAGAAAGAAAAGAGAGAAGAGTTTGACAATATCGAGGAACATTGGAGTAGAAAATGCTAACGGGGATATAATTCTGTTTTTAGATGATGATGTGATTTTAGATAAAAATTATATCAAGGAAATTTTGAGAATTTATGAAATGTATCCAAATGCTCTGGGTGTTCAAGGGTGCATAACAAATATTAAAGTTTCAAAAGTTATGAATTTTATTAATAAAATCTTCTTTCATGGTTGTTTAGAAAAACTTAAATGTAGAATTTTGCCTTCTACTGAAAGTACTTATCCACTAAATCTAAACAAAGTAATAAAAGTACAGATGATTGCGGGTGGTTATACATCTTTTAAAAAGAATATATTTGATAAAGTCAGATTTAATGAGAAATTATTAAAATCTTCTTACAAAGAGGATAAATTCTTTGCTTATTTATTGTTACAAAATTATCAAAATTCACTGTTTATGACACCATATGCAAAGTTGGTGCATAATGTTTCGCAAGAAGGTAGATTACCAAATAAAATACGGAAATACATGACACAAATATATTCACTTTACTTTTTTTACAAAAATGTGGATCAAAACTTAAAAAATAGGCTAATCTATTTGTGGAGTAGATTTGGATATTTAGGTATACACATAGGTTCCTTCATATTAAAACCATCTAAGTCAAGATTGTTAAGAGTCAAATATTTAATGGGAGCTTATATTACATGTATGAAACATATAGAGGAGATCAAGAGAGGGGATCTGGACTTTTTTAATAAGAGGTTGCGGAGGTAAATAGATAGTTTAAAAAGTATGGCGTAAGAACTATGGCACACATTTGTTTCGTAGGCTACGGTATCCATCCGCCGTGGAATGAGGGGAGAAAAGTGATTTCTAAGAATATATTAGATGCACTAAAGAAGCACACAGATTTAGACGTGTCTGTTATCTCTTGCGCGGGAAAAGGTGCTGAGAAAGTAAAAGGTGTAGCGTACGCCAACACCACATGGCTAACAAGATACACAAAAGGTTATGACCCATTGCTCGATACTGCTATGATTAGACTAATTAGTTCTATCAACAGACGAAAAAAAATAGATATAATCCACTTGTTTAATGCTCATTTTCCGGTATTCTCATTTTATGGAAAAAGAATAAAAAAACCAGTAGTTGCACAGTTTTTCGGCAATCCTTATTTTAATATTCTAAAGCGACTTCGTGTGCCAAGAACGATTGATATATACATCACAACATCCATCGAAACAGGGTGGTTCAATGACTTGGATATTAACAATTTCCAGAACGTGAATCCTCCTATCAATACCGACCTTTTTAAACCTGAAGATAAAATAAAGGCGCGAAGATACTTCAACTTACCTGAGAATAAGTTTATATTTTTGTATATGGGGAACCTGAGCGAGGTCAGATTCTCACCAGATTTTATAAGCGAAACTAAA
>JAGLZA010000401.1 GCA_023131835.1 Caldifarciminota bacterium | reverse complement strand
ATAACAGATTGTGGTGCATATCGAGATAGTATATTAGGATTTCTTTCGGATTTACGTTACGGTCAACCTAATGCAATGGACGGTGATGATATACTTTTCTTCTGGGTTATTAGTCACGGGAGTGCAGACCGCTTTGCTACTATAGACAGTATGATATATGCTGATGAATTAGCTGATTCTACATTTCAAATATATGCTAAAAAAAGGATATTCTGGATGCAACAATGCCGCAGTGGTAGTTTTATCGATGACCTAGACAATATGCGAAATTTAATATTAACTGCATGTAGGACGGACCAATATGCGTGGGGTGCAGATAATAAAGATTATGATCATAATGGCGATTCTTTACTTCCTGCTATTGAAAATGAATATGATTCATTAACCCAAAAACAATACCATCATGGAGAATTTGATTTCCATGTGATGAATGCAGTGAGACAAAAAAAGATTTATCCTTATGATAATCCTCCACCTGTTATAACTGCTGATTCAAATAACAATAGAGGAACTTCGACATTAGAAACATTTAATTATCTCTGCTATAATAATTCGATATATCAAATGTGGGGACTTGAAACCCCTCAATTCAGTGACCTTGGTGGTATTGGCTCCTCAACCTACCTTGAATGGGATGATTTGCTTTCTCCTGCAGTTCCAAACGGATTTACATACAGATATAAGAGGGAGACAGATTATGACTGGGGGATAAAACTTCAATGGGAGGATAATGATGAAGTAGATATGTCCGGATTTTATCTGTATAAGAATAATATTCTATTTGATAGTACATATAAGGATACCACTTATATCGATTATGATATCGATAACTACAAGGGAGATACTGTTCAATACTCACTTTCTGCATTTGATTTAAGAGACAGAGAAAGTCCTCAAACGAATTTATCATTTACCATCCCAATAACCATATCCAGTACCTCATCATCCACAGGAAATAACAATGCAAGAAGACTCCTTTCATACGAGCATAGTATTTATCTTCTTTATCGCTCAAACAATAAGGTATACTGTATTATATCAGATGACAATGGTTCAACCTGGGGAGCACCTGAATTGGTGAGTGATACTTCCTATATTGCTAAAGCACCAGCAGGTGGAGTAACTGAGGGCGGGAAGATTGTTGCTGTATGGGTAAGGGGAAATGATAAACTTATGTTCAGTGTAAGGGATAATGGAGTATGGAGTGATCCTTTTGAAATATCATTACTCCTTCCACACCTCGGTTTACAGATTCACTCACTTAGAAATCCTGGAGTAGCAGCCACCGAAGATATATGCCATATATTTATAAATGGGATATGGAGGGATAGAGAGGAAGGTTCTCGTTACCAGACAAAATGGCTCTATGGTGAATTTCCTATTGACGACCCTTATCCTAAATGGGAGGTAGTAGAGAGTGAAGAGGGTATGATAAATTCATCTCCTACTATTACCCTTAAGAACAACACACCTCTCCTTGCTTATGATAAGGAAGACGAGATCATATATACCCAGAGGATTAAAGAGGATTGGTATAAATGGAATATATCAGATTCTCCTGATGGATTTAGCAGAAAACCCAATATTGACTACTTAAATGGATATGCCAATCTCGTATGGGTTGAAGATTCAATTGGAGTCCCAATTATTGAATGTGTATCGATCGTTCCTGCTACAGATTCTAACCTCAATTATCAACCTATACCCTTTAAGGATAGGCCGTTTTATGCAGATGAACCATTTGTGATAACAAATCAGTGGCTTTACTGGGAAGAAGAGGTTTCTGGAAGATACGAAATAAAGAGGTC
>JAGLZA010000400.1 GCA_023131835.1 Caldifarciminota bacterium | reverse complement strand
TCATACTGTGCAACCACCGAGCTTTTTTATTTAATAAACCGCGGAGGCCGCAGAGAAGCGCAGAGCAAGCTCTGCTACTCCGAAATCTGCAAATTATTGGATGAGTGGAGAGGGGATAACAAAAACATTATTTTTCTTTGTGTCCTTTGTGTCTTTGTGGTGAACAATCTTCATTTTTTAATTGGAGCGAAGCGACTATCTCTGTGTTCTCTGAAAACATAAAAAATAAAGGGGATTGGTTGGGCTTTGCGAACTTCGCTCTGTTTGCGTGCTTTGCGAGAAAAAATGGGGGTAGGTAGTGTGGAGTTTCTTATGACTTGGGAATTCGAGTAAAAACCTGATGAAGAATTCGTTGTTTTATTGTCATCCTACAATCTTATGCAAAACCTCGCTCAACCTCTGAATACTATACGGTTTGGCAATAAAACCACTGAATCCGTGCCCTTTAAAATCAGCCAAAACAGGATCATCTGCATAACCGCTTGATACAATTGCTCTAACTTCCGAATCTATCTTGAGAAGTTCCCTTATGGCCTTTTTACCTCCCATACCACCCTTTATAGTCAGATCCAATATAACTGCATCAAAGGGTTCATTTTTTTCTCTGGCTTTTGTATACAACTCAATCGCTTCTACGCCGTCCCTGGCATATTTAACATTATATCCAATATGCTTAAGCATTCTACCCGCAACAGTTCTAACCATCTTCTCATCGTCCATTAACAAAATCTTACCCTTGCCTTTTAAGGGCTCCCCTGAAATCTCTTCCTTTTTTGGCATCTCTTTTTCGGATGCGGGAAGATAGATAGAAAAGGTTGTTCCAATTCCAACCTTAGAATCCACTGTAATACATCCATCGTGTTTTTTAATGATAGAATAGGAAGTGGAAAGTCCAAGACCACTTCCTTTATTTTTTGTAGTGAAAAAGGGGTCGAATATCTTGTTGAGATGTCCCTCCTTTATACCAATACCCTGATCCTGTATGGATATCTTCACATATTCTCCCGGTCGTATCGGTAGTGGTTCTTCAGACCCTATTGTTTCATTTTTAGCTCCAATCTTGATTATACCACCCTCGGGCATTGCCTGAAGAGCATTGAGAACCATATTATTGATTACCTGACAGAATTGTGTTCTATCCACTTCAACCGGATAGAGATCGTCCTGTATAGAAAAATTACATCTATCATTGGAACCACTCAAGACAAAGGTGACTGTATCCTTGATTAATTCTTTAATAGAAGATGTTTCCTTTATTGGTGCTCCACCCTTTGCGAAGGTTAGTAATCGTTGGGTTAAATCCTTCGCCCTTAACGATGCCTTTTCCGATTCTGCCAATCCTTGAAATATCTTATCTTCGGGATTTAACCTCATCTTTGCAAGTGAAATATTCCCCAAAATTGCAGTCAGAATATTATTGAAATCATGAGCAAGCCCGCCTGCAAGAATACCCAGAGATTCAAGTTTCTCCACTTTCTGAAGTTCCTGCTCCATTCTCCTTCGCTCTGTAATATCTCTCGCAATACCCTGAATACCAATCAATTCTCCACCACTATCTTGAATCTCGGTAGTGGTTATCTCCAACGTAACTCTATGCCCATCTTTATGCACTATTTCTACAGTAAACGGCAGTTCTGAAAACTTATTTGCGATTCTCTTCTCAAATGCTTGAAAAACCATGCCACTCTGTTCTGACACAATTAACTCACGTATATTCATATTGAGTAGTTCATCAACAGAATACCCCATCACCTTTTCAGCAATCTTACTCGCAAATGTAAAGTTGCCTTCCATATCAATATGGAAAATAACATCCCACATATTATCAATTATGTTTTGGAGTTTCCTCTCTGATTCCCTGATCTTTTCCTCTGCTTTTTTGCGCGCCAATGCATTTGCAAAGATCTCTCCCACTATTCTGAGCAGATCTATATTTTCTTCTGCCCAGGACTCTTCTGCCTGCACAGAATCGAACCCAATAAATCCAACAAGAGAACCACCATAGATAATCGGAACGATAAGGATGGATTTAATACCCTGGGCCTGTAATGCCTCCTTTAAAGCACTTGCTTCAGATGGAAGGTCTGGGATACTGGAGATATGAATATTCTCAAACCGATTGAGTTTCTCTGGATGCCACGGGAAAATATCAAGCGACAACCCTTTTAGATTGTCAATCTGGGGCTCAATCCCTTCAGCACACCACTCATGGGTATTATCCATCTTTGTTCCATTGTCGCAAAGTAGAAAGACATAACTGCGGTCAACATCGGCAAACTCTCCAATTTTTTGCAATACATAGTTCATCCCTTTATCGATCTCCTCTGACGGAAGGTTGGTAAAGTGCGTTGACAGGGTAGAGATTAACTTTTCAAATCTAATTCGATACTTTAATGTCTCTTCTGCCAGCCTGCGCTCGGTAATATCCCTTGAAGCAAACTGAAAACCAACCGGGATCCCAAATCTCTTGATTATTTTGGCTCCTATCTCCACCCATATCTGTCTGCCATCCTTACATTTGAACCGAACCTCCAGATTGCGAGGTGGTTTCCCCATCAATCTATCCTTTAGACGTTTTGCAAAGAGTTTCAATGTCTCCTCATTAAACATACCAAGCTCAAAGCCGTTCTTGCCGAGAATCTCCTCGCGCGAATAGCCAGAGACTTCCTCGAATCTCTTATTTACATAGGTAACCTTGCTACTGAGGTCCATATTACATATACCGATAGGGGCTTCTTCCAACGAGGTCCTGTATCTTTCCTCGGATTCCTGTAGTTGTCTTGTCCTCCTGTTTACCTCACCCTCCAGGGAAAGTGAATAGCGATGTAAGACCATAAAAAGAAAAGCCCCACCTGCTATCAATACCAAAATGATAAGACCCACCGCAAATAATCCATGGCGCCGCGGCACATGCAGAAGTCCTCTCACCTCATCAAAAGGGGCGCACACAGCTACAGACCAGATGCGGTTATTCATATGGACAGGGGTATAGGCAATGAGTTTTTCAATTCTGCCTCTTTGCTTTCGATGCCAGCCAGCAACATAATGACCTGTCCATTCTTCCCCTGCCATCATCTTACGCTGAATATTGTTGGTTTCTTCATATGAAATGTCGGGATTTCGCTCAGTCCGCACCAGGAAGGCATTCTCACCAACAAATTCCTCATCATAATGTGCAAGAAAGATGCCTTCTTCGTTCAACAACCAGGCATAACCGGTCTTACCCGATACGACAGGGGCAATATACATCTCGTCTAATTTTTTAGGATCAACAGAAGCAACAATAACCCCATTGAATCTTCTACTTCCTTTTCCATCCCCAATAAATACAGGATAAGCCATTCGGATACGCATCTCTCCCATCTCGTTTCTAATAAGCCCTGAGATAATAATCTTCTTCGTCTCTTTAGTCTGAATAAACCAGGACGACTTACCATAATCCCTTCCCACTAACTTCCTCCGCCACCTCTCATCAGGGTAGATGAATCGGAGAATACCATTTTTATCAAGTCTTCGCAAAGACGTTAGTAACGGAAAAGCAGAATTCATAGCCTCCATCTCCTCCAGAACATCCGAACCCATCCTCTGCACAGCAGGAAACCCTGATAACGCAATCAGACCATCTTCGATATTATCCATAAAAGCCTCTATGCTCTTTGCAGCCGAACGGGCTAATAATAACTGCTGTTCGTTGAACTCACCTGTATATTTCTTCACTACCTCACGATTTCTTTGAAAACCATATAAAAGAACAAAAAAGACAGCAATGCCTGTAAATATTAAAATAATATTTTCCCTGCGAAAAGAGATATTCACCTTCTTATTCATTAGTTCTCCACTCTCCAATTATAATTCAATAACCCAATATGTCAAGAATGTTTGTAAATAAATTGTAAAAATACTAAAACACATTGTTCTCTTATCTGTTCTCCCCCTCTTCCCAACCGTTTAAAGCCACGGTTTCTGCACGGTTTTCAGAAAGATTGTTTGTTGCCCCTCCTCCCAACCCTTTTTTTTGGCACAGATTGAAACAGATTAAGATAGAGTCGTGAGTCAAGAGGGCGTGTTGCCCAAATCAAAAAAAATTGCAATACCCCTTGACTTTTTCTTCCTTTTCTATATAATATCATTGTTATGAATCAATCAAGTAAATGTAAAGTAAGGGAAATAGATAAGTTAAGGAAGGAGAGGGATGGTATTTTTGAGCAGATGCTTAAGTATCGTGGTGCTATCAGGGGAACTATTACCGGCATCTACAAGATGTGTAGTAATAAGGAGTGTGAATGCCATTCTACGAACAGGGAGAAGCACGGTTTAGGCTACTATATCTCAAGCAGTCATCAGGGCAGGACGAGGATGATATATGTACCTTCACTGATACTGGAAGAGGCAAAGAAGCGGACTGAGGATTATAAGAAAGTGATGGAGTTAATAGAAGAGATATCGGAAATAAACAGTAAGATATTCAAATTAGAGAAGGAGATAAAGAAAGGAGGTTAATTATGATGGGAGAAGAGGAGTCCCAGAATAATAAGTTATTTTACTATGGTTTTAACTTATCGGAGCGCATTCCCAGGGATCATCCTTTACGAATAATAAAGAAAATAATAAATTTTGACTTTGCATATGAAGAGGTAAAGGATACTTATGGGAAGAATGGAAATGTATCTGTTCCTCCGCCGGTGGTATTAAAGATGATGTTTTTATTATTTTATTATAAAGTGAAGAGTGAGCGGGTTTTAATGCAGACGATTCCTTTGAGATTGGACTGGTTGTGGTTTTTAGGGTATGATATAGATGATGAGATACCTCATCACAGCGTCCTATCCAAAGCGAGGAGGAGATGGGGTGAAGAATTATTCTACAAATTTTTCACAAGGATAGTTGAGCAATGCGTAGAGGCAGGATTAGTAGATGGGGATAAATTATTTATGGATTCCACCCTGGCAGATGCCAATGCTTCTATGGATTCAGTAGTTGATAAAGAATCTCCAAAGAGATATTTGAACAAACGATACAGGGAATTAGAGGAGAAGTTAGATGAAAAGGAGGGGCGGTATATATCCACCACGGATCCTGATGCAGGTGTAGTTAAACACGGGAAAGAAAAGTCAAAACCAAGATATAAGGAACACAGAGGTATAGATGGTAAATTTGGAGTAATAACGGCGAGTATAGTGACATCCGGGGTGATAGATGATGGAAAGATGTTTGAGCCATTAGTAGAGATGCATGAAGAGAGCACAAAGATAGAAGTAGAGACAGGAATAGGTGATAGTAAATATGGCACTATAAATAATTATATAATCTGTAAGGATAGGGGGATAAAACCGCATTTCAAGGATTTAAAATCCACTCAAGAGAAAGGAGGAAAGAGGAGGGGAATATTTTCATCGGACAAATTTGAGTATGATGAGGAGACTGACACTTTCATTTGTCCTGCTGGAAAGAGATTAACGAATAGGTCTTATGAAAAAAAGACAGGGAGATGGAAATATATTAGTTCAAAAGAGGACTGTGATAAGTGTTCAATAAGGAAGAATTGTACGAAATCAAAATCTGGTCAACGCACAGTTGATAGGCATGAGAGGCAGAAAGACATAGATGAGATGAGAAAGGAGGCGTTCAGTCCTAATAGCAGACAAGACCTCAAGAAGCGATGGCATTTAATGGAAGGGACATTTGCCGATGGAGAGAATTCACATGGCCTAAAAAAGGCGCGATGGCGAGGCAACCGGAGGATGCAGATACAGGGATGGATGATATCAGCAGTTCAGAACATAAGAATATTCATAAATCATACCTATTTAGATGCGAAAAGTGGAGAAATGGTAAGGGAGAAGCCAAAAAGTGATAAATTCGCTAAGGCTAACCTTTATTTCTTCTTTATATTTTTCAATATATGGTCATTCTTCAAGAAAAAAGTAAATATATTGAAATATGCAAATTGAAATCAACTTTTGGGCAACACGCCCAAGAGTCATCGGTCGAAAGTCCCACCCAGAACTCAAACCTTTTTTTTACACTGATTCCCACTGATTAAAATGGAGTAGAGGCAATTCACGAATTGCCTCTACAAGCCTGCCCTGTTAGATAATTTCATATCTAATGG
>JAGLZA010000040.1 GCA_023131835.1 Caldifarciminota bacterium | reverse complement strand
CCACCAACTCTTTGTCTACCGACTCTCGACTGCTGACTCATGACTCGTAATGTCACACTGTCAAGTACCGAGCTTGAAGAATTTTATTTGCGATATGCATTTCTCCGGTGGCGAATATGGTAAATAGTTACTATATTTGTTTTGGTATCTACCTGATATATTACGCGATAATCACCTACTCGGATCCGATAATTTTTTTTAGCTCCCCTTAATTTATGACAATTTTTTGGAAATGGATTATTTGCAAGGGACTCAACGGCTTTGATGATTCGATGAATTTGCTGTGGGTCAATATTTCGTAAGTCTCGCTCAGCTGATTTCTTCCATTGAATATCATAAAATTCCATTTTCTTTCAGTCGTTTTTTAAGTTCTCCGAAAGATGTTGCAGGTTCATCTCTGCGTTCAGCAATAATTGCGAGATCGTGAATATCCTCTAATAATTCTTCATACTTCTCAATTGGGAGAACTACTGCCTTCTTTTGTCCCTTTTTATCTACAAGATATTGTTCTCGAAGTCCTTTCATATCAATCCTCCTTTTTTAATATCTATTATTCTTTATTTTACATATATTTTGGCTAATGTCAAGAACACATTCTACCTTTTTAAGGATAAACCCCAACGCTACATTGTTAGGAGTAGTAGTAGGATGCAAGCGCAATACGCATCTACCTCTATGTTTTATTTTGCACGGGGCAAGTCTCACTACTTCTGAGTTAAATGTCACCTGCGAACTATACAATTGCGAACAATGTTATTGTTCACCGCTGGAATAGAAATACTTCAGGTAATCTTTCCTATTTCACCCCGATATAATAGTAAACATTACATAGGGCAGGTGGGGCTGGCACCTCCTCCTGCCTGGCCCCGGTGAAGCAATCTCTACCTTCTTGCCTAACTCCCGTGAAGTAATCTCAGGGGGTGTTGGCTTGGGCTTTCAACGCACCAACGCTATAAAACCAATGAACTCTTACCGACTCTCGACTGCTGACTCATGACTCGTAATGTCACACTGTCAAGTACCGAGCCTGAAGAGTGGGTAGTCTTCTGCTCTTGCATCTTTTTCAAAAAAGAATAATATCAACAACAAATGAAGATGGGAGGGTTAGAATGATACATCCATTGTTGGATAAAGAGAAGCAGGAAAAGGCTAAGAAGTACGAAAAAGAAAAGAGGAATCTTGGGCTCGTAGGATTATTTCTTTCTCTTGTAGTTCCGATATCTTTCTATTTCAGTGGTTTGTCATCCAGTATTGCTCATTGGAAGATATTCTCTTCTGCTTTATGGATATTCCCGGTCTTTATTGTTATCTATTTTCTATTGCAGGATATTATTGGCTTACCTGTTTCTTATCATTCTGGTTTCACCCTTGAACATAAATACGGATTTTCAAGACAGACACGAAAGAAGTGGTTCATTGACCATATCAAGGGATTTATATTGTCCATTGTTCTGGGAATTATAGTTTTGGCAACCCTTTTCATACTCTTTGAAAGGTTTCCCATGGTATGGTGGTTGATTGCAGGAGGAGTTATGGCTTTTTTCTCTATGATTCTGTCAACAATATTTCCTGTTCTGATTATGCCAATCTTTCATCATTATGATCCAATAGAGGATGAGGAATTGAAGAATAGTTTAAGCGATATCTTGAAAGAAGCAGGTATCAGTATCGAGGGTTTTTACAGGGAAGATACGAGCAAGAAGACTACCAAGGAGAATGCGATGCTTGCTGGTATGGGAAAGACAAAAAGGGTAATCCTTACGGATAACATAATTGAAAAGATGGATTTATCCGAGGTAAGAGTCATATTAGGGCACGAGATAGGACATTATAAGAATAAGCATATGATGAAATTTATTTTTATTGGCGCTTTCCTTCAGATATTTGCATTCTTTTTACTTAATAAGATTATGATAATATTATTTCCTGGGTTCCTTGCCGGCTTTTTAGAAAACCTGACATTACTTCCTATGATGCTATTCTATCTCGGGTTGATTGATTTATTTCTTTTGAAGATGCTTCAGAACTGGATAAGTAGAGCATTTGAAAAGGAAGCAGATAGAGAAGCCCTCAAACTTACGAAAGACAGTGAAGGATTTAAGAGAGCAATGGCAGGTCTTGCCAACCGTAATCTATCCAACGCTTATCCTTCCTTATGGGTGAAATTATTCTATTATAACCATCCGCCGATAGGGGAGAGGTTGGAACTGGCAGAGAATTGGGAAGGGAATTAGTTAAATAGTTGAATGAGCAAGTAAGTTAGGATTTAGGATTTAGAGAATGGAAGTTACAACCAAATCACTCGGTAGGGGCAAGATATATCTTGCCCGATTGTAGGAACGACTTTCCTGTTGCGATAAAGGAGCAGAGGCAATTCATGAATTGCCACTACAAGTTTCGCTACTCTCTTTGCGGTCTTTACGTAAAAAATTGGGGGTAGTGTGCCTTTCTTTTCTCGAATTACAAAACTTAAGGGATGGGGGGTGTGATCTGCGTTTATCTGCGTCCATCTGCGGTTAAAAATTGGGGTAGTGTGTCATATCCTCACTTGACATATTGAGTGTAATCTTTATTAATGAACAATGTATAATATTATAAAACTCAAAACCGTAGACTCCACAAATGAGTGGGCAAAGAAGAATATAGAGCATCTCTCTGACCTTGATGGAGTGATTGCAGAGGAACAAACTTCAGGAAAAGGGAGAAAAACAAGGGATTGGTTTTCCCCAAAAGGGGGATTGTGGTTATCTATCTTGATAAGGGATTTTCAGGATGGTTTAGGTGCGCTTTCTCTTCTTTCCTCTGTATCTATCGCAGATGTCCTTGAAGGCTATGATATCAAGGTTCAACTCAAATGGCCTAACGATATAATGGTCTCTTCAAAAAAGTTAGGGGGAATCCTTATTGAAAGAATAAACGAAGGGTTTATTGTTGGAATCGGGCTGAATCTCAATATTAATCTTTTAGATTTTCCTGATTTCTTAAGGGAAAAGGTCATAACGGCCAGAGAAATATTGAATAGTGACCTCAAAATAGATGGGATTGCATTAAAGATAATTAAAAGGATTGAGAAAAACAGAGAAGAACTTGATCGGGTATATGCTCGGTATCTGGGGCTCAATCAGGATATAGGACGAATGGTTGAGATACAATCAGGGGGAGAAGCTATCAGGGGAAGGGTGTTGGGAATAAAGATAGACGGAAGTATCAACATCCTCAGTAACGGACAAGAAAAGAGCTTCTATTCAGGTAGTCTTATTTATATCTAATTTCAAAATACGGATTGAGAATTTAAGGAGAGGTATTTATCAACTCTTCAGGTGTTTTATTTGATTAAAGAGGTCTATATAAAACAAATCTCCGTTATAGACAACCCTGCTGTAGGAAGCTGTATCCATTTTCAATCTCCAGTAATAGGGTGTTTCCATTCGGAGTATCCTTGCAAATAATGGTTTTAAGACCGCTCTATGTGATACTACACAGAAAGTCTCACCTGCAAATTCTTCAACCCTTCTCTTAAGTGTCTTGTAAGTACGTTCCTGAATTGAAGATAGAGATTCAAACCCAGGCAGTTTAAGTTCCTCAGGATTGGTCTTCCAGATTTTCCATTCATTCGGAAAATTCTTTTCTATCCACTCCATTTTTTTACCTTCCCATTCTCCCAATTTCATATTGTGAAACCCCTCATCAATCTCTGGTATAAGACCACATTCTCTACCTATATACTCGGCAGTCTTTTTTGCTCTTATAAGTGGTGATGTAAAGATAGCACTTATCCCCCATTCCTTTGCTTCCATTGCAAGCATTCTTGCCTGCCTCTCTCCTTCTTCTGTAAGAGGAAAGTCACATCGCCCCCTCATTCTGTTCTCCTTATTGCCTTTACTCTCACCATGCCTGACAAGATAAATTACTGTATCCATTATAGCAATATCCTACCTTAAACTTAAATCCTGTCAAGCCCGATTTTCACCACAGAGACACAAAGGTCACAAAGCCCCTTGCCACCCCCTGATTTTTGTAATTAAAGAGAGGGAACCCACCTCCCTCCCCTTTTTTCTCGCAAAGCTCGCAAAGGCGCAAAGCCCATCACCACCCCTGATTTTTGTAATTAAAGAGAGGGAACCCACCTCAACCCTCCCTTTATTTCACCACAAAGACACCCCGGTACGGTCGATTCCTCCCTACCCCGATATAGTCATTCTTCCTTACGGGGCAGGCAAAGGACACAAAGGAAGAATAGTTAAGTAGTTGAATGGGGAAATAGTTAAATAGTAGGGGCGAATTGCATTCGCCCTTTTGTAGGAGCGACTTCCCAGTCGCGATTATGGAGTAGGGGTAATTCATGAATTACCCCTACAAGTCTCGCGCAAAATGTAGGGGCGTTCAATTGAACGCCCCTACTCTCTACACTCTCTAAAAACACAAAAATAGAGGAGAAAGGTGGGGCTCAGTGTTCTCTGTGCCTCTGTGGCAAAAATCTCTCTGAAAACCGTATCAATCCATGGCTAAAATGGGAGGGGAAAGGGTATTAAATAACCTATTATAAAACAGTGTCTTAAAACCGTGGCTAAAAACGGGGAGTGGTGGGTATTCCAATTTAACTATTCGACCATTTGACTATTCAACTAATTCCTTTTACTTGAGATCTACCCAGAATTTGACACAGATAACACAGATAATCACTGATAAAAAAATAAATTAAAAAAATCAGTGTCTTTTGGGGGAAGTAGTGGGAAATCTTTAAATCAGTCCAATCAGTGAAAATCAGTGTCAAAAAAAGGTTTGGGCTTCGGGTGGGACTTTCGACTATTGACTCTTGACTCACGACTCTCGACTCAATATCAAACCGTGCAGAAACCGTGGCTAAAAAACTGAGT
>JAGLZA010000004.1 GCA_023131835.1 Caldifarciminota bacterium | reverse complement strand
AAGAAGGGTTATCTTGATGTGCAGGTAGATTCCTTTAATATTTCCTATGAAGATAATAAGGCTATGATTGTTTATTCTGTGAATGAGGGAAGACTCTACTACTTCGGAAGATACAATTTTGACTACGAAGAAGGGTTTAAGGATATATCCTCAAGAATCCATTGGAGAGCAGGTGATGTCTATAACGAGGAAGAAGTAAACAAGACTATCATGGAATTCTACAATTACTATACTGATAATGGTTTTCTATATGCATCAATAGTTCCATTATATTCAGTAAGGGACGATTCCCTGATTGATATAACCATTCACATTGATAAGGGTTCACCCGTCTATATCAGATATATAGATATAAGTGGGAATGCAAAGACATACGATAAGGTGGTTCGACGGAATCTTACTATCTATCCGGGAGAGCTTTTTCAGAGAGAAAAGATTATAAATAGTCAGCGCAATCTCTACAGGCTCGGATATTTTGAGGATTTAGGTTTGAGTTTTGAACACTCCGAGGATGCTGATTCTGTAAACATCTTGATAGAGGTTATGGAGAGACAGGCCGGACAATTCAATGCCGGATTTGGATTCTCCCAGAGTTATGGTTTAACCGGTAATATAGGTGCAAATATTCCAAATTTATTGGGAACAGGGCAAACGATCAGCTTTTCATATGAGAGGACAATCCGCGCTGGTGAACACAACGATATTATTCAGAATGTCAATCTTTCTTACCTACAACCATGGCTGTTTGATACCCCCACTTCAATAGGTTTTAACCTCTATAGGGTGTATCGTAGGTGGACATACTTTGGTGAGGAAAAGACAGGTGGCTCTTTTTCGCTCGGTAGGATTTTGACTGCAGACAGGTATCTCAAAGCCACTGGCACATATAAATTGGAGAGGACAGAGCTGGAGATTCTGGATGAAGGAGTGTCTGATTATATCAAGAGTCAGGCTGGAACTCGATATGAGAGTGCTATTAGTGGTGAATTACTCCATGATTCACGTGATTCTCGTATTGCAGCAAGTGTTGGAAATTATTATTCCATATCCTCCAAATACGCGGGTGGGATATTAGGTGGGGACCGCAATTACTGGAAGATAATATTGGAGGCAAGGAGATATCAATCTATTTATGGTGATTTAATTCTTATGAATAGGGCGCGGATTGGATACGCCCATTCCCCAGATGGTGAACCACCTCTGACTGAACGTTTCTTTCTGGGCGGCATAGGTTTCTGGGGACTACGTGGTTATGATGAGAGGGAGATTAGTCCCTACTCGGGATTTTATGCTACTGGGGGTAGTTTTGCAGTGGTGAATAATTTAGAATTAAGATATAATTTCTCGAGGACGTCTTATGGGATGATATTCCTTGATGCTGGTAATTGTTTTAGGGATATACAGGAGGCGAGACTGTCTGATTTGTTCTACGGTGTCGGTGTTGGCTTTAGATTAGAAATTCCAATGATGGGACTCTTCGGTATCGACCTTGGTTATGGACTTGATGAGGAAAAGGGGAGAGAATGGAAACCACATTTCCAGATAGGTATTTCTTACTGATAGTAATCATCCTTTTTATTGCAGGGTGTGGGTCAAAACGTGAATACGAGTTTAATCCCTGCCCTGTATATACAGAGATTGTTGCTATAGACTCTTTTTATACAACTACAGAATATATTTCAACCGGAGGTGCAGATTCTTTGTTCTGTGGAGAGAAAAGCCCATTTGACTCATATAGTCTTATACAATTCGATAGCCTTCCGGATGATGTGGATAGTCTCTTCCTTAATTTGAAATCGGATTCTTCGGGGGTTGAATTACAATTCTTTTCAATTGAACAAGAATGGTTTGAGGATTCCCTATATAAATGGGAGGATATTGGTTGGCTCATTGATACATTGACGGTTCTGGATTCCTCCTTTATAGACACAGCAGATCCGGTGATTAAATTAGATACTTCCGTTGTCACCGCCCTGAATCAATTTGGTATTGCCATTCATTCAGGGTCTTTCTATTCCTTTGCATCAAGGGAGCAGAATGAACCAAAACTTACTATCTATGAAGGAGATACATCTTATAGTATTAGTTGCTTAAAGGATCTCTACCTAATAAAGAATCCATTTGATAGTTTACAATCCGATACAATGATGGTAGGTAGGGGACTATTCATCCGTTCGCATCTCTTTATACCGACTGATCCCCTGCCACAGGAGACTGATAATTTTGCAAGGGCTGGAGTTATCCTGAATCTGGATGACGCCATCTTGTTTAATGTGATAGGATTTGATGTCAATGGTAATCAATATTCATCCACATATTATTCGGATTCAAACTTCATTGAGATAGACTTTAAGAGTCTTTTCCAGGCAGAGTACTCTGAAGATTATCTACATATAATGGTGGGTGCTCATAATGGATTGGAAGGCATTGCAGTTAAAACCCTGAATTCTCCATCGCTTAAAATGATGTGGGCTGAGATGGACTGAAAATGAATCAGATAATCCTTTTGTTTTTCCTTATATCCAATCCCCTTTATGCTGAGAATCTACCAGGGGAATGGGTGGGTAGTAATCCGTTAACAGAATCCCCTGTTCTGAAGGGAAATATCCTGTCAAATCCAGCTACTGCAGATACTTCTGCATTTATGCGTATATGTTCTTACTCTTCCTATGACGATTTCGAGGATGTTAAAATCCATCTCTCTTCTATTTTAGTATCTATTCCGATTCTACCTGGATTTTCCGTTGGTGGAGGAATTAAGGTATTATACAATGCAGAAATCTATGGGGATACTGCGTTCTCTAATGATTGGGATTCCTTTCGGGAATATCTTGAAATAAAAGGGGGCATAGACCAATATTCTATGTTCCTTGAAAAATCTCTTGGCGCACTTTCTCTCGGGGTAGATCTAAATATCCTTAATGGAGAGGTAGAAAAGAGATGGGAGATAGACTTTGATAAGTATGATGATATTAATGATACCCTCTCGGTATATTTCAGGGGTTATTCTGCAGGGGTCGGGTTTGTTTATCAGTTAAAGGATTTTTCAGTGGGAGGATATTGCAGTATCTATCACACATTAGAATCATGGAAGGATGAAGAGGAGAAAGAGGGATTTCCTCTTAAGAGACCTTTCCGTTTTGGCATCTCCTATTCTCCTGATAAAAAGAAGAGCATAAACCTATCTGTAGATAGGAAGACTGCTTTACTTACCGGAAGATACGGTCCCTTTAGTATTGGTTATGGAAGGATATACGGCTCAGGATACGATCTTGGTATCGAAGCCAATCGTTTTGTAGGGGGAATATCCATATCTTTATTGAACCGATTACCTGTAAGGATATCGGTAGAGAATAGGAGGTATCTTGGAAAATTTGAAGATAATGAATATATCGGAAGTATTATGATAGACTTTTTTGGTGTAGAAGGAGGTAAAGAATGAGAAAATATATGATGGTATTAATAATTCTTCTAACAATACCACTGTTATCCGAACAGAAGATAGGGTATATAGATTCACAGAGAATCCTATCTGAATACAAGGGAGCAAAGGAGATGAGGGAGAAATATGAGAAGAAGGTATTGGAGTGGAAGAAAAAAGCAGAACAAATAAAGAAGGAGATCATAAATCTGCGAGAGACTCTTCAGACACAGGGTTTGCTACTCTCAGAAGAAGCAAAAATGAGAAAGGTAAAAGAAATAGAGGATAAAGAGAATGAATATCAACAGTTTATTCAGAGTATTTGGGGACAGAATGGTGAGGCAGAAAGGATGAATCAGGAATTGATGCAACCTCTTCTCAGCGAAATCGATACACTGCTAACAAGGATTGGCGAGGAAGAGGGATTCTCTATGATCTTCGATGCTTCAGTGGGAGCAGTTGTTTACGCAAAGGATGAACTGGATGTAACTGATAGAATCATACAGGCACTCAATAGAAAATATCAACCTGAGACTACCGGGAAGATTGAATACTATGTTTTGAAATTCAGAGAAGAAGACTCGGAAACCAAATCAAGAAATCTTGGAAACAGGATAAGAAACCTCATTGGAATAGCGATTAAAAACACTGGCGGATTCAAGGAGATTGAACCCTTACCTCTTAAAAATGCTAAGAATACACTTGGGATAATCAAAGAAGAAGATGTTAGTATTTCTGATGCAGGAGAACTATTAAGAATTACAGATGGAAATTTTATTGTTATAGGAAGGGTATGGGATGAAGGAGGTAAGATCTTTCTGGAATTCAATGTTGTTGATGGAGAACAGAAAAAAGCAGTGATTACGGAAGAGGTCGAGGTTGGCGTAGAAGACAATCTAGAAGATAGAATAACCAATCAGGTAGTGGGAAAGATTGTTAAGTATTATTAATGAAGATAAAAGAGATTGCAGAGTTAATTAACGGGGAAATCTTCGGAGATTTTGAATACGAAGTAGAGAGGGTTTCTGAAATCTCCGATGCGGAGGATGGGGCTCTTATCTTTTTCTTTGATGAAAAAAATCTACAAGAAGGAGATGACCGCATTAAGGGAATTGCTGCGGTAGTTCCAGAGGGTATTGAGGAGTGTCCTGCCAGGAGTTATATCAAGGTGAATGACCCCAGATTGGCAATGATAAAGATATTGAACCATTTCTATCCAAACCCGGTGAGCTCTTTTTCGGGAGTTTCTAAGAATACTCATATAGGAGATGTTGATTTTGGTTCAGATGTAACAATAGGTGACTTTACAGTTATCGGGGATGGAACTATAATTGGTGATAGGGTTGAAATATTTCCATTTACCTATATCGGGCATAATGTAGAAATTGGGGAGGGGTCAAGGATATATCCGCATTCGGTTATTCTGGATAAAACCATCATTGGTAAAAATGTGATTGTTGAGGCAGGAGCTATTATAGGTTCTTCTGGTTTTGGATATCACAGGGTAGAAGGAAGATATATTCCCATTCCGCAAGTCGGAAGGGTTATTATAGAGGATGAGGTTGAGATTGGCGCCTGTTCGATGGTTGATCGTTCTACCATTGGGGCAACAGTTATTAGGAAGGGGACAAAGATTGATAATAATGTCCATATAGCTCATAATGTTCAGATAGGAGCTAATGCAATTATAATGGCACAGGTTGGAATTGCAGGAAGTTCAACCGTGGGAGATAATGTTGTAATAGCAGGTCAGGTAGGAATTTCTGATCATGTCCATATTGGAAATGGTTCCCATGTGGCGGCAAAATCCGGTGTTATGAGGGATGTGAAGGATGGTGAAGTTGTCTTTGGTTATCCTGCTGACAATAGAACAAGTATGATGCGGAACGAAGCATATTTTAGAAGACTTCCCGAATTATTCAAAAGGGTAAAAGCCCTTGAAAATCTTAGGTGATATTCCTTCTTCTTTTTCTCTTTTCTGATTCCTTAGATCAGTCTGAAGTTGTCGATTATAGAGGTAAAAAGATTGTCTTTATCGTGGATTCCTCCCTTGTCTATATATACGGAGAAGCAGAGGCAACCTTTGGAAAACTCAATATCTGGGCGGACACCCTGAGTTATTACCTTAAGGACAAATTCCTGAAAGCGAATGGTGCTGTTCGCTTCAATGATGGGAGTGATGACATTCTGGCTGAAAAAATGACCTATGATGTAGAGACAAAAAAGGCAACGGCATATAAGGTAAAGACAACAGTGGAGAAGGGATGGGTCTATGGGGAAAGGGCGAGGTATCTTGATGGTAAAGTATTAAAGATTAGAAACGGTTATTTTACCACCTGTGAATTAGATCCTCCGCATTATTGGTTCTATTCGCCATATATGAGGGTGAATATAGATGAGAGTGTTGTGGCAGAGCCTGTGATTCTTCTTGTCAGAGGAGTTCCTTTATTCTTTATTCCTTTCTGGTTTCAACCTTTAAAAAAAGAGAGATGTTCGGGGTTCATTACACCGTCATTCGGTTCTTCTTCCTATGGGGGCAAGTATATAGAAGATATGGGATGGTATCAAACTCTTGGCCCTCATGCAGATGCCACCATTGCTATTGATTACTACACAAAACAGGGGGTAAAGAGTCATATAGATGGAAGGTGGCAGCTTTTTCCTTATGGAGATGGAACTCTTACAGGCAGTTATATTAAGGAGAGGGAGAAAGGGAAGGAACGTTGGACATTGAAGCTGGGTAACCGTTCCCGTATTCCCGGGGACATCAGTGTGAACCTCTATTCTGATATTGCTTCAGATAATGAGTATTCTGCCGATTATAAGCCGGGAGAGGTAGAGAAGTTGCTCAAGGATCTCTCCTATGGTGGTAATGTATCATGGCGTTCGTTTGGATTTGGGATATATGGGGTAATGGATTATCGTGAGGATGTAAGGATGGAGACCGTAAGGAAGAAATGGCCGTCTCTAAATATTACATTTCCACACTTTAAATGGGGAATCATAAGTCTAAAGGGTTCTTCAAAATACATAAGGGACGAATCCGAACACTGGGCATCAGGGATAAGGAGTGATGCTAATATGGGATTTAATCTCTCTGTGTTTACGATAAATTTTGGATTTTCAGGGATGAGTGATTATTACGAGAGGGAAGAAATCTTTGTTAAACACTGGAGTTCCAGGGTATCAATGAAAACAAGGTTGTACGGACTTTCGCTCTTTGGGATTGGTCCAATTGACAGATTCAGACATGTTCTTACGCCTTCTGTCTCCATTGGGTATGCACCCGAACCTGATAGTTACGCAGTAACCACACTCTCAGGCTTTTCTCTACCCCGGGGCAGTAAATCCCTGGGGCTTTCTTTGAGTAATCTATTTCAGTGTAAAATGGGAGAGAAGGAATATAATTTTGCCTCCTTATCTCTAAGTTCGAGTTATAAACCAGAGGAAGAGAGATTCTCTTCCATTTCTATATCCGGTAATATGTGGTTCGGTAAAAATCTAAGTTTGAATTCCTCTACCTCGTATGACCTCTATGAAAGGAAATTTGGAGATAAGAATGTAAATATAAAATTTGATTATAAGACGGTTTTTGGTGATAAGCCAATGGATATAGATATTAAACACAGGGTAAGATTCACCGAGGATCAAAGAATACAGCAGACAGATATGACTTTGAAGTTCCATATTACCCCTAAGTGGAGGGCTAATCTGACTACCCATTATGATTTTGAAGAAGAGTCGGTTACAAGAAGTAGTTTTAGTCTTACCCGTAACCTGCATTGTTGGGAACTCTCTATGGGATTTAATCGTTTCGGTAGCAACTGGGATTATAGTGTTAAGCTGGATTTAAGAAAACTACCAGAGATCAAGGTGGAAAGGAGCACATTCCGCACCCTCTTTCCCTGATGTTTTTATTTGTTGACACTGATTAAACTGATTTTTTCTGCCACAGAGACACTGAGGGCACAGAGAAATTAATATGTTGTTTCTTCCACACCCCAAAAAAACGAAAGAGGAGAGAAAGTACGCAGAAGGGAGTTTAATTAATTCTAATTCTCTAAACTCAAAATCCTTAGTGAAACCGCAGATGAATTAGTGTGTTGGTCGGTTGGTGAGTTAGTCAGTTGGTCTGTTGTTCGTAGCGGAAAGGCATGCCTTTTCCCTGTAGGGGCGACTCGGAGAGTCGCCCTAAATGTAATGTAGAGGTCAGGTTCCCTGACCCGAAGGAGAGGGCGAGGAAACCTCGCGAGAAGCGCAGAGCAAGCTCTGCTACTCCAAAATCTGCGAATAAATGGTTGGGTGGAGAGGAATTTTGCATTTTGCATTTTTCATTGGAGCGGAGCGACTATCTGTGTCAAATTCTGGGTAGATCTCAAGCAAAAGGAATTAGTTGAATAGTTGAATGGTCAAATAGTTAATTAGGAACGAACCCCACGAAC
>JAGLZA010000399.1 GCA_023131835.1 Caldifarciminota bacterium | reverse complement strand
AAAAACATTATTTTTCTTTGTGTCCTTTGTGTCTTTGTGGTGAACAATCTTCATTTTTCAATTGGCGCGGAGCGCCTATCTATTGCTCGTATGTTTGTAAAACCTCTATTTGTTTATGAAAATATTCAATCTCATCTATAGAGTGCAATCGTTCTGCGCATTTTAAAGCATCATTCAAGACCTTAATAGTTCCCTGTACATCCTCTCCCATCATTTCTGCGCATCTCTTATAGATATTCAGAGCCTCCTTATCATGCCTCTGACAGTATATCTCTGCTTTCAATAGAAGTAATGAAATTCTCTTCTTATCAGTTAACTTATTATATCCCTGATTCACTATATTAATGGCATCTTCAATGTAACCTTCTCCTATATACGACCTTGCGAGCAGAAGGTAGGCACTACCAAGATACTGAGAATTGGGAAAAGCATTAATAAGCCTACGGAATGGTATCCTTGATTCCCTGAAAAGACCAAGTTCAAAGTATATTAATCCAATACGGTATAGAGCGTAGGGGAGAATGCCTTTTGATTTAATCTCTCTGTAATGCTGGATTGCCTTATCAGAATTTCCTATCTTGTAATAGATATCTCCCAATTCTCGATGAATCTCTTCCCTTTCCTCGGTGCGAACCGGTAATTGTTTTTCAAGTAATTCAATTGCTTCTCCGGCTTTTCCCATCGATAGATAGACCCTTTCAAGATCAAAGAGTGCCTTGATGAAGATCTCTGAATCAGAAAAATCATTTAGTATTTTTTCAAAGAAAGATATTGCCTTTCTTGGCCTTGCGGCTGCTGTATAATATTCCCCTATCTTTAATAAAAGGGAAGGGGTTCTTGGACTGTTTGGATATTTATCTATAAAAGATTTGTGCATACTCAATTTTGTTGGATATTTTCCCATTTTCCATTTGATTTCTTCTTTTCTGTAATGTGCCTCATCTATCAATTGTTCTGAGACCTCTTCAAATTCCAGTATTTTGGAATAGTGATAAAAAGTTTTTTCATAGTCTTCTTTCTGGGTAAATATCCTTGCAAGATAACTATGTGCATAGGGAAGCCACCTTGAATCAGGATATTCTAAAATAAGTCGTTGGAACCACTTCAGTGATTTATTTAAGTGGCCCAGAAGAAAATGAATCTTCCCAAGCAGGAGATATGTATCATCAATAAGGTTCGAATTGGGATATTCCTTAACAATCTGCTCAAAATAATTTAAACTGGATACCTTACCCTGCTTTAACAGTCCTCTGGCTAATCTATACAATGCAAACTCTCGTAACTCCCCATCTTTATATATATTGAGAAATTTCTGAAATAGGTCTACAGATGCAGAATATTCTTCCAATCTATAAGTGCTCCAACCTGCCCCAAAGAGGGCATGGGTTTTGTAGGGAGAAGCCGTGTCAGCAAGGAATAACCGGGTGGCAGCTCGTATGCTGCCTTTCCTGTATAATGCTTCTGCCTTAAGGTATGTTGCAAGGGGTGAGAAAATGGAATTACTTTCCTGAAAGAAGAGGAGACTATCTATCATTGAAAGCCTGAATTGGGTGGCAATTATGCATATACCCGTATAATCGGTAGGATTTTGTTCGTAGGATTCCTGAAAAAGGCTCAATGCCTCCTTATAATTACTATTTTTATAAGCAAGGTATCCCTGTCCGAGAAATGTTTGCCACAATGGAAGAGTTGAGTCCTCTATTAGTTTTCTTATTAAGATAGTATCCTTGTCATAGAATATGAAATAGAATCGGAGAGAATCAGAAATCATTCTGGTTGGGAATAGTTTTTCCTCGTCCTTGATAAAAGAAAATTCATATATATGCTGAAGGAAATAAGGATATTGCCATCTATTGACCTTTTTGAAGTGCTCGCATGCGATTTCTCTTTTATTTAAATAATAATATATTATTCCCTGGAGAAACTCGGACTCATCTTTACAGGCATAGATTGCTGCCAGTTTTGCTTCTGTGAGGGCGGTTTCATAGTTTCCTAATCTTATATCAATCACAGAAAGGTTAAGGTATGTCTCTCCCTTATCTATAAAAGCAGGCTCTAATCTTAGAGGGATGAGATAGGATTTTCTTGTATTTTTGAGTTCATCTGAAATTGTGATTTGAGTTAAAATGAAGATAAGTAAATAAGTCAATAAGCTCCCCTTCCGGATATAACTGCAGGGATGGTCTTTAACAATATAACAAGGTCAAGTATGGGAGACCAGTTATCCATATATTCAAGATCAAGCTTCATCCATTCTTCAAATCCTATATCGGAACGTCCGCTTATCTGCCAGAGGCAGGTTAGACCTGGTTTCATCGATAATCGTTTTCTCTCCCATCCCTCATATTTTTCGACCTCTTCTGGTAAAGGAGGTCTTGGGCCTACAAGTGACATTTCTCCCTTCAGGACATTTATCAATTGGGGCAATTCATCCAGGCTATACTGTCGGAGTATCCTTCCTAACTTTGTTATCCTGGGATCTTCTCTCATCTTGAATACGATATTCTTCATTTCATTCTTATGAATTAACAATTCCTTCATTTCATCTGCTTTCTCAAACATTGTGCGAAACTTGAGCATCATAAACCGTCTTCCGTTCAAGCCAGAACGTTGATGTCTGTAAAGAACAGGTCCTCTGGAAGTGAGTTTTATTATAATGGGTATGACTGCGAATAGCGGGGAGAACAGGATTATTAGAATAAAGGCAAGGAGTTTATCAACCGTATATTTTAGAAAGAGTTGAATATATTGGGGAGGTACAGGGTGGAAGGTAAGTAATGGTGATTCGAGCATCTGCTCTACGCTTACAAATGAAGATAGCTCTTTGAATTCCCCTTTCAGGTAATAGGAAACAGTGATCCCGAGGTTTTCACAGATCGGTATATAAGACTTAAACTCCTTTTTTAGCACAATTACCCAGTCAACGGACTCGCTTTTCAATCTTTCAATAAAGTTCTCATCAACCTCCTTTAATACTTCCAGTATGTCAATTCCGAAGAAGGCATGGATAGAAAAGACCTTTTTTATCTCCTCTACTTCCTTCTCCGGGCCGAGTATAAGGGTTCGTATACAATTATTCCTTCTTCTGGATATAAATTCTCTTAACAATAGCATAGATATAGTTGATATGATAAAGAACAAAAATAGTGCTATTCTACTCTGTGTGAATAACTTAAAATAGTATAAGAGTGTAGTCGAGATCAAGAGTGCGATGACGAGAGAGGAAATGGTTCTTGTGTAGAATTTGTATTTATCTACAGGGAAATATTGTAAGGAAGAATTATTAAGGATTATAATCGGTATAAAAGTTATAAGGAAGAATGGAAATATCTTTACATAATATGAAAGATACCATCCTATTTCTATCGATTCGGATAACATAAGAAGTCCCGCTCTTATCAGAACGGCCAGCCAGTAGGCAAGGATTATTATTCCAATATCAGCCAGTGTTATTATCCAGCGACTGAAGGCTTTTTTTTGCTGGATCATCTCTTCGTTCTCTTAATTATCTCTATCCCTATCAGGAATGATAATCTGAGGAAGAGTGCTACTAATATAAGGAATAGGATTGGGTAATTATATTTAAAGTGCTTTTTGAGATAATAAAACATAGAGATGTTATGAATCAATCTCGTTTGTAATTTCCTCTGTTTTGTTGATGCTCCCAGTTTATGATAGAATATAACATCAGGGATATAGGCGATTTTATATCCATTCTTCGTTAATCGTAGACATAGATCGGTATCTTCGAGATAGAGGAAGAATTGTTCGTCAAAGCCGTTTACCTCTTTAAAAAGATCTGTCCTTATGAAAAGCACAGCACCCCTTATCCAGTCGGGAAATTGGACCTCATTATAATTCAGGTGAGAGAACATATAATCTCTGCTTATAGGGTTATCAGGAAAGATCCTTCGGAGCATTGAATCCCTTCCAAAAAGGACTTTAATTATTGTAGGAAATTGCCTGCAGGACAACTGAATCGTTCCATCCGAATTTAATAATTTTCCTGAAGAGAGTCCCACTTCTGTATGTTCATCCATAAAAGAAATCATCCTGTTAATAGCTCCATCACTAACCAGCACATCGGCATTGAGAAAGAGTAGATAGGTAGAATCAACTTTTCGGGCGATCTGATTACAGGCACTCCCAAATCCCTTATTCTCTTTGTTTAGAATATATCTTATCCTTCCTTTTTCAAATCCTCTCAGTAACTCCTGACTCCCATCAGAAGAATTATTATCAACCACCCATATTGAATAATTGCAATCTGGTGGATTGTGGAGTATTGAATAAAGGCAGTTCTTTAGATCCTCTTTAGTGTTATAATTCACAATTCCGACAGTAATTGTCATATTACTTTGAACAATCTACGGAAACCAAGTTTCCAGACGAGCCAGAAGGCTTCCCATACGATACTCTTTGACATCTTGGAATGCCCTGATCTCCTATCGACAAATATTATTGGAATCTCCTTGATCCTTAAATTATTCCAGTACGAATAAAAATGAATTTCTATTTGGAATCCGTAACCATCGGCATCGATTTTGTTAAAATCAATACACTCCAATGCTCTTCTTCTAAATCCTTTAAATCCACTTGTGAGGTCAGAGAGTGGAACTCCTGTAATATGCTTTGCAAACAGATTGGCGGTATAACTCAATATGAGCCTTGAGATGGGCCAGTTAATCACATTAATACCGTCCTTATATCTCGATCCTATCACAAGATCGAAGCCTTCCTCATTAAGGCATTTCCTGATTATGGGAAGATTGGATGGATTATGAGAGAAATCAGCATCCATTTCATAGATGAATTCATAGTTCCCTTTTAGTGCCCATTTAAACCCTTCGATATAAGCACTGCCAAGACCTGCTTTTCCTTCCCGTTCTATGAGATGGATTCTTTCATCCTTCTCGGCAAGCTGACGAACAATTTTTGAGGTTCCATCAGGGGAGTTGTCATCCACTATCAGTATTTCAAATTCCTTACCCTGTGATAAAACCTCTCTGATGATTGCTTTAATATTTTCATTCTCATTGTATGTGGGTATAATTACAAGGGAATCTCTAATCATTGTTTTCTAATAATAAGGTTTAGAATGATTGCCAAATCTTTCCTTCATAGTTTACCGTTCAATATGAGGTCTTTTACCGTTTCTATATCATTGTAATGCTCACGGTCGATATCATATGGAGGAATGATCTCTTTAACTGTGCTTAAAAATTCCTTTATACCTGGTGCTGCTTTTTCCCAGTCCTTCATTCTTAACCCCTGAGTAGCAGATAATAGTTCTATTGCAAGGACATAAGCGGTATTCTCTACGGTTTCAAGCAGAGAGAGGGCACCATTCATACCCATGGATACATGATCCTCCTGATTTAGAGAGGTTGGAATTGAATCAACCACCGATGGATATGAAAGGCTCTTATTCCTTGATACAAGGGACGCAGATGTGGTATGGGGTATCATATATCCTGAGTTGATTCCAGGATCTTTGGTTAAGAATGGTTCTAAATTGGTAATATCAGGATCCATGAGATGTGCAGTTCTTCGTTCTGAAATGGAAGACAATTCAGTTAGAGCAATTTTCATAAAATCAATAACAAATGCTACTGGTTCTCCGTGGAAATTGCCCCCGGATAATACTCTGTCCTCAAAGAGGAGGGGATTATCGGTAACAGCGTTCATCTCTATTTCAGTCATCGCCTCACAGAATTTGATAACCTCTTTTATTGCTCCATGAACCTGCGGTGAGCATCTAAATGAATAGGGATCTTGAACCCGCTCGCTCCTTTTTATTTTGCTATGATTAAGTAATCTTAATATAGTAGAAGCGGATTCTATCTGCCCCTGATATGGTCTTACTTTGTGAATCTCTGGCTCAAAGGGCTCTTTTCTGCCTCCGATGCATTCAATACTTGAAGCGGCAAGGTAATCTGCATATTGAATAAGTCTCTTGCTTCTGATAAGAGAAAGGGCAGCTATAGAGGTCATAAATTGGGTCCCATTGATAAGAGAAAGTCCTTCCTTCGCTTCCAGTCTGACAGGTTCTAATTCGTTCTTTTTCAGTGCTTCAGAACCACTTATCCTTTTCCCCTTGTAATAGGCGAAGCCTTTACCAAGGAGAACAAGTGCAATGTGAGCAGATGGTGCAAGGTCGCCAGATGCCCCGACTGAGCCCTTTGAGGGAACAGCAGGTATTACTCCTTTTTCAATCATTGAGTGGAGCATTTTCGGGATTTGTTCCCTGACTCCACTCTTGCCTTTAAGAAAACAGAAGAGTCGAAGAAACATAGCCCCTTTTACTATATCTAATGGTAAGTCGCAACCAACCCCGGCAGAATGACTGAGAATTAGATGTTCCTGCAATTTATCTAACTTATCTTCTCCTATCCTTTTATTTGCGAGTTGTCCAAAACCGGTGTTTATCCCATAATGGGCCTTTTTATCTTTTAGGACCCTTTCCAGGAGGTGATGTGATTCCTTAACCCTTTCCCAGTAGATATGGGGTATCTCTATTGATTCATTCTCTAAAACGAGAAATTTAAAATCGCTTAAAGTTAATTTATCTCTTAAATCCATCAGAAAAATTATACAACCAATCTGCAATATGTCAATAGCCGAGAAATATCTCACACTACCCATTTTTAACCGCGGATAAACGCTGAGTGTATTGGTTGATTGGTTAATTAGTTAATTAGTTTACCAGGTAAAAAATAAAACTAAATCCTAATCCCCAAATCCAAAATCCTAAAATAAGCCACAAAGACACAAAGGACACAGAGAAAAATAATGTTTTTGTTATCACCTCACCACCACACAAGAAAAAAACACAGAGGAGAAAAAGCATACAGAAGAGAGTTTAATTAATTCTAATTTTCTAAACCCGAAATCCTAAACCCTAAATCCTAAATTACCCTTGAACCCT
>JAGLZA010000398.1 GCA_023131835.1 Caldifarciminota bacterium | reverse complement strand
GTGTCTTTGTGGTGAACAATCTTCAATTTTCAATTGGAGCTAAGCGACACTCCCTCCTTCATAACAACCTGTCCATCCAGGATTAAAGTAGGTTTCTTGAGAACCCCATCAAGATGAGAATCCACTGAAACATTTCCTCCGAATGTTGAATTGTCGCCAAAGGCTATATGAATAGTCCCTCTCACTTTTTCATCTTCCAGAACATTACCAGTTATGATTGCCCTGGCATTGGTTCCAATACCCAATTCTGCTATATTCCTTGCCTTTTCACCATAACGGTTAAATACATCCTGTAAGAATTCTGCTCCATCACCAGAAAGATGGGTTACCAATCCACCCTCTATTTGCACTTCAAGAGGTTCCTTTAATAAACCATAACCTGCAAGAGAGCCGTCAATAATCAATCTCCCGGATGCGCTGCCCTCAACCGGAGCGATATAAGCTTCACCAGCCGGAAGATTTGAAAAATCTCCTGAAGAATGGCAGATTCCAGTATCCGGATGTCCTTTTCTCCCATCAATAGAGAATTTCAGGTGAGTCCCTTTTTCTGTCTTTATCTCCACCATTTTTCCTTCTGACAGGAGATATGCTAATTTCTTCGAGAGTTCCTCCATTTCTTTATAATCAACATCAAGGGTTCTTTCCATCATATCCTCTGTAATACCAGGTAATGTTGCAATCCTGGCCCCCTTATCACAAGCAGCCTTCCTCGCAGCTGTATGGCTCATAGATTTTGTCGTGGGTATTAAGGCAACATCCGCGTGAAGAAGGGCAGAAGATACCAATTCCGGAGGTTCCTCTCCATTACTACTTCTTTCTTTTATCTCTATCAGAACTGGTTCTTCGGCTATCTCTGCTGCTGCTTCATATAAAACATAACCTATCTTCCTGCTCTTTTTATCGCATATTATAACTATTGTTTCGTCACTTCTTAAACCCATAGCCTTCTCAACAGCTATTCTTGCAGCATCCTGTATAGACATCATACCTCCTCTAATAATTCCCTTGCATGTTTTATTGCGGTTTTCGAAAGTTTATCCCCTGAAAGCATCCTTGCTATCTCATCAATCCTTTCTTCACCTTCTACCGGATGAATGATTGTAATGGTTCTTCCTTCTTTTGTTTCTTTATCAACCTTAATATGAAAATCAGCATTTGATGCAATATTTGGTAGATGTGTTACACATAGAACCTGACGCTTCTCTCCTATCTTTTGCATTTTCTCACCGATCTTTTTTCCAAGACTTCCACCTATGCCTGTATCAATTTCATCAAAAACGATTCCTTCCACTTTATCTACCTCGGAAAGAATAGATTTCAGTGCTAACATCACCCTTGATAACTCACCACCAGAGGCGATCTTTGAGAGGGGATTCATCCCTTCTCCTACATTTGGTTCAAAAAGGAACTGTACACTATCTCCTCCCTTCTCATCTATATTCTTCTCTTCGAATTTAACCCCGAACCCTGCATTCTCGAATCCCAGGTCCTGCAATTCCTTCAACACCATTTTCTCGAATCCGGATGATATCTCCTTTCTTTTTTCAGAAAGTTTCCTGGATAATTGAGACAGTTCTACTTTCCCCTTCTCGATATCCTCCTTTAAGGCTTCTATTTCTCTGGAAAGAGAATCTAAATCGAATATCTTATCTTCCATCTCTTTCTTTAGTTGAATCAGCCCTGAATAATCACGGTTGTGTTTCTTTTTAAGATATTCAATTCTATCTATTATTTCCTCCAGTTCATTCAATCGTTCTCTATCATATTCAAGTGAATCGTGATAACGGGAAAGATCAAGAATGGCATCCTGGAGGATAAGATGAGACTCGTTCATCCTTTCACTGATAGAGGCAAGTTTCTTATCAAAGGAACTCACTTTCTTCAAATCCTCACCAATTTCAGAAAGATTATTAAGGATAGCGTCTTCTGATTTATCAATCTTCGCAATTGCTGAGTCAACAATCAGGGAAATCTCTTCAAAATTATCCAGCATTTTCTTCTCTTCCTTCAACTCTTTATATTCTTCAGAAGAGAACTTTGCTGATTCAAGTTCTTTCTTCTGGAATTCATAAAGTTCCTTTCTCTCTGCAATATTATCTCTATCTTTAACCTTTTTGTTTAACTCTGAAGCTAATAGATTTATTTGTCTGAACAGGGCTGCCACCTCCTCCCTATCCTTCAGCAATTTTCCAAAAGCATCAAGGAAATCAATATGAGTTTCCTCATTGAGGAGGAGCTGATGTTCGTGCTGGCCATGTATATCAAAGAGCACTTTACTTACCTCTTTTAATACCTTTAGATTTGCAATCGAATCATTTATATAAACCCCGCCTCCACCCTTTCTGTTTACTATTCGTCTTATTATCAACTCATCATCTTCTGAAATGCCGGCATTTCTTAGAATTTTGTTAACCCTATCCGTGGGAGTAAAAATCCCTTCTACTACTGCTCTATCCTCCTTCCTTCTTATTGAACCTATATCTCCTTTTTCACCCAGCAGGAGAGAAAGGGCATTAATCAGGATGGACTTCCCTGTTCCTGTGGAGCCTGTAAGTACATTGAATCCTTCATCAAAGGTTATACATATATTATTAAGGAGAGCATAGTTCCGCACCCTCATCTCCCTGATCATCTGTTCCCCCAGTGGAGTTTCTCTCGCAGTATTTGAAAGAAATCCTTTTGATCAACCTTAACTATCTTCAGGGGGCGATCGGCTCCCTGAATACGGACAATATCCTCAGTTATTAAATTCCTTTGTCGTTGACCGTCCAGAATAAGTTGTGCATTATCTTTTATTTGAATACTAATCCTTGATTTATCATCCAGTACTATGGGTCTAAAAGATAAAGTATGGGGTGAGATAGGGGTTATAATAATTCCCGGAGTATTTGGGGTCAATATCGGACCTCCTGATGCTAAGGAATAGGCAGTAGAGCCTGTAGGTGTGCTGATAATTAAACCATCACCCCAGAGTTCTGTAACGAAGTTATCATCTATCATTATCTCTAATCCAATCATTCTATTTTCACCCATAGTAATTACTGCATCGTTAAGCGCATAATCGACCCGCTCTGCGTGGCTTATCTGAAGCACCATTCTTTCCCGTATCTCGTAGTTACCAAGGGAGAGTTCTTCAAGAACCTTATCAACCTCTTCTCTTCTTACCTCGGTAAGGAATCCCATGGCCCCCAGATTGATACCGAGGATAGGAATGCCATAGGTGTATATGACTGATGCAGCACGCAGAAATGTCCCATCACCTCCAGCAGCAATTGCAAGGTCACAATCCTCTAAATGCTCTTTTTCCTCTTCATAGAGCGTATATCCTTTCTCATCCGCCCATTTTCTTAACTTTTCAAGAACTTCCTGAACATATTTCTTTTTTTTATTATAAAAAACAACTATGTTCATCTCTTTGTTACTCTCAATATCCTTTTTTTACCAAACTGGTCGTTTATTATCGAATAATCAAGATTACCTGGTATCTTTAGATAGGGAATATTTGACTCGGTTAATTCAATGTATAGTATACCTTTGTCCTTTAGAAAATAAGGACTTTCCTTAAGTATTCGGTTTATTACACTTACACCATTCTCCCCACCATCAAGAGCAACAACTGGTTCTTCTTTGACTAATTGGGGTAGATCCTGCATATCTTGACAGGGAATATATGGAGGATTTGAAATAACGATATCAAATAACTTGTTATTCTTAAATGGTTCTATTAAATCGGCACAAACAAGCAGGATCTGTTCTTCCAGATTATGATGGATTATATTCTTTTTACATAACTTTATGGCTTCTATTGAAATGTCCGATGCAATTATTTTAGCATCAGGGAGCCTTGAAGCAATGCTGATTGCAATAGCACCGGATCCTGTTCCTATTTCAAGGTAGAGAGGATGCTTTATTTCCTTTCCGTCCTCAATAGCGTATTGTGTCATCAATTCGGTTTCAGGGCGAGGAATAAAGGTTTTTGGATCCACAAATAAATCTATTCCATAGAAATTGGTCTTTTTTAGTAAGTACTGTAGAGGTTTTCCTGTGGTTCGTTTTTTTATGTATCTATAAAATAACGAAACCTTTTCTTCGCAAAAATCCTGTGGTTCGAGCAGTATCTCAGCCCGAGATTTCCCTGATATCTCTTCCAGCAAGACCATTGCTTCATATTCCGGAAAATCGCTATAACTCTTTAACCTTTTCGCACCATAAGACAGGGCTTCAATTAATCTCATAAACTACTTGTTCTCTTTCGGCTTCTACCAGGGAATCAATAAGATCCCGGAGGTTACCATTCAGCACTGCATCAAGGTTGTATTTTGTGTAATCGATACGATGATCGGTTATCCTGTTCTGAGGAAAATTGTAGGTGCGTATCTTTTCACTCCTATCTCCTGTCCCGATTAAACTCTTCCTCTTTGATTTTCTTTCCTTCTCTTCTTTCTGCTTCTCCATTTCATATAAACGGGCTCTGAGTAATCTCATAGCCTTAATCCTGTTCTGATGCTGTGAACGTTCATCCTGACAGGCTACAACAATACCTGTAGGAATATGCTCCAGTCTTACAGCCGTAGAAGACCTATTAACATGCTGTCCTCCCGGACCAGAGGCAGAGTAGAAATCTGTCCGGAGGTCCTTTGGGTCAATCTCAACTTCTACTTCTTCCCTTTCAGGGAGCACTGCAACTGTAACAGCTGATGTGTGTATCCTACCTCCTGATTCTGTTACTGGAACCCTTTGCACCCTATGAACACCGCTTTCAAACCTTAATTGACCATATACCTTCTTTCCGGATATTAGTGCTATTATTTCCTTATATCCATTCATATCTGTCCTGTTGTAATCCACAATCTCAAACTTCCAACCCTTTGTTTCGCTAAAACGTTGATACATCCGCAGAAGGTCTGCGGAAAATAATGCCGCTTCCTCCCCTCCGGTTCCCGCACGAATTTCCAGAACAGCATTCTTATTTGCATCAGGATCATCTGGAATCAACGCTTCTTTGATCTGCTTTTCAAGTTCTTCCTTTTTCTTATTTAATTCTTCAATCTCTTCCTCAGCAAGTGCAACAAGTTCCTCATCCTGAACCTCCCTTATGAGGTCTTCATCCTCCTCAATCTTTTCCATTACACCCTTATAATCCTCATAGGGATTTAGTATATCCTCCAGTGATTTCTTCGCCCTGGATAGTTCTATGAGTTTCTCTCTATCCTTGAGAATCTCGGGAGTCTGCAGGTCATTTAGAATCTTTTCGTATTTTTCCTTTAAATTATCTATCTTATCCAGAAACATAGTAAATTATATAATGATAAAGTTAAAAAACAAGTCTTTTTGATAAATCGGCAAATTCTGCCAACAGTGAACAGCTGAGGTTGTGCCAAAACTCCCAGTTGGTCATTTTTGAATTTTTCTCCTCGCTCTTCATATGCGAAGCAATCTCCTCCCTCCCCGAGATTGCGTCGTCGCTACGCTCCTCGCAATGACAACTTGTTGGGTTTGTAGGGTTCATTGAGTTCATAGGGTTCGTGGGGTTCATTGAGTTC
>JAGLZA010000397.1 GCA_023131835.1 Caldifarciminota bacterium | reverse complement strand
ACACAAAGAAAACACAAAGAATTCGTAAATCTTTTCGGCTATAGTTTAATATAGCGTGTTATTTTGTATATTTGCTGTCTAAATGTACATTATTATGGATAAACAACAAATTAAAGAAGCGCTATTAAAACTTAGTTCCTCAGAACGCTCTGCGCTATTATCGGAGGTTGAATCAGAGCAAGATATTCACTCAAAGGTTTTGGCCAAGCACAGGGAACAGCTCAATAACAAGCAAGGCTGCTGTCCCCATTGTGGTAATAATAAGTACCGCAAGCATGGTATCGATAAGGGCAGCCAAAGGTATAAGTGTAAAAGATGTGGACGGACATTTACCGAATATACTGGTACATGGATGGCCCGGCTGCACAAAAAAGATTTGGTTGGGAAATATTTGAAACTGATGGAACAAGAGTTAAGCCTTGATAAGATAAAGGTGCAGTTGGGAATAAATAAGAAAACAGCCTTTGATTGGCGTCACAAGATCTTATCAGGCTTTCAACAGACTGATAAGGGGTCTTTTGAGGGCATAACTGAAAGTGACGATACATTTTTCCGGTTTTCAGAGAAAGGCTCACGGGATCTTGACAGAAAGCCCAGAAAACGTGGAGGAGTAGTTACGAAGCGAGGAATTTCTGATCAGCTGGTAGCTGTAATAGTTACAGCCGACAGAGGAACTCAAACCGATCTTACCGTTACCAGGCGGGGACGCATTAAGAAGGCAGATATTGCACAGGCAATTGGTGATAGAATTTCCCAGCAAACTATTTTATGTAGCGATAGCCATGCTAGCTACAAAGGATTTGCGATTGATAACAATCTCGAACACCATGCCTTACGAAGTGACCTGGGACAACGTGTCAGCAATGGAATCTATCACATCCAACATGTAAATGCTATCGACAGCCGATTGAAACAATGGCTTCGAGGACGCTTTGGCGGAGTGTCAACCAAGTATTTGCAGAAATATTTAAACTGGTTCAGGGCTAAGGAGTTGCTTAAACAATCAACCCATTTCATCAGAGACTTCACCGATAAATCGTTACAGGATATAGCTGCAATCAACCATTACAAAGCAACGCAACACAATTTTGAAAAATTATGCATTTTACAACGTTAAGCTAAACTATAGCC
>JAGLZA010000396.1 GCA_023131835.1 Caldifarciminota bacterium | reverse complement strand
AGCCTCCTTGTTTTTTTCAATACCAGCCTGGGTCGGTTTCTCGAAGGGCATGGGCTCAGGCTCGTCTATACAGTGCCTGGAATCATTCTTGCCCAGTTTGCAATTTCTTCCTCATTTGCAGTCCGGGCTACGAAAGCTGCATACGATAATATTGACGTAAGATACGAACTGGCGGCCAGGAGCCTTGGTTGTACGAAATTTCAAGCATTTTATAAAGTTATTATTCCCCTTTCCAAAAATGGGATGATCGCCGGGGCCATCATGACATGGGCAAGAGCAGTGGGTGAATTTGTCCCCATACTGATTTTTTGCGGGGCTATGCGGTTTAAGACCGAAATACTGCCGACCGCCATCTTCCTCCGCCTTGAAATGGGGGACATTCAAGGTTCGGTTGCTCTCACAATCATTATGATGGTCATCTCTGTAATTGCGTTATTAATGTTTAAGAAATTCGGAGGGACGCCAGAAAAGCTGCAGGAGTAAAATGTCATTTATCATTGCGCCGATGTTCTGGATTCCCGCTTTCGCGGGAATGACAGGTAATAAGAGACGACACATTAAGCAGGTTTCCGATATCCTTCACATTCCCTCTGGCTTTCGCGGGAATGACAGGTAATAAGAGACCACACCCTGGCGTGGTCATTCCCGCGAAAGCGGGAATCCAGTTATTAATACCGGGACTTTTTGAGAAATTACCGGAAAAACCGGTTACCCCTCCTGAGACACGAGATATCATGATAATTATCCAAGATGTTAACCTTAAAGTAGGTTCCTTTTGCTTGAATGATATAAATTTGCACATAAGGAAGGGAGAGTATTTTGTTATAGTCGGACCCACAGGCGCCGGCAAGTCCTGCATCCTGAACTGTATTGCAGGTCTTTATAAGATTGATTCAGGAAATTTGTGGGTAGATGGAGAATTGTCAAATGATACTCCAATAGAAGAGAGAAATATCGGTTATGTATTTCAGGATGCTTTCCTCTTTCCTCATTTAAATGTGTATAAAAACATCACCTTTGGTTTGAAGCTAAGCAAAGATGGAGGCAGGGATGATGTTGAAAAGAAGATTTCGCATATTTGCAGATTGTTTGGCATCTCCGGTTTTCTTGACCGGTCTGTGTATAACTTAAGCGGTGGAGAGAAACAACGGGTAGCGCTGGCAAGATCCATGATTTGTGAACCTAAAGCTATCCTTTTAGATGAACCATTCAGTTCCGTTGATCGCAACACCGCGGAAAAGCTTATGATCGAATTTAAAAAGATTCACGAGCAGACAGGGCAGACTGTAGTTCATGTAACGCACAACCAGGAAGAGGCCATGATACTTGCGGATCGAATCTGTGTTATGAACGACGGGATTCTTATTCAGACTGGCGCTCCCGGGGAGATATTGAGAAAGCCGGCCTCGGAATTTGTCGCTGATTTTTTCGGCGCGCACAATGTCTTTCGAGGGATTTCCGTGATTGAGCACGATTTTTCCAGAATAGAATGTAATGGAAACCACGTTTATTGCAGAGAGCCGCGATCCGGAGAAATTGTTTTTTCCGTTCGGCCTGAAGAAGTTGTCATTTCATTAAACCATGCACGGGTTCAGAGCAGGAACAACTATAACGGAACGGTTAAGCGAATAGTAGACAGAGGCGTTATCATTCAGGTGTTTGTTGACGCAGGTTTTCCTATAGTCAGCTACATCTTTAGAAATTCACTGGCGCATATGGGTCTTAGAGTGGGTGATCGCGTGAATATTGGTTTTGAGGAGGACGCTGTTCACATAATATAGGGAAACTGCCGTGAAATCAAAGATATTAAGTTTTATAGTCCTGCTTTCGATCATAGTATCGGGTTTCTCATGTTCGTCGGAATCAGAAAAATACAAGGAAAAGGTCATACAACTCAGAACAAAGGTGCGTAGCAGTTTTTCTCCAAGATTCGACCCAATATGGATAGGCCATGAGAAAAAGGCAGAAAAGGCTAAGAAAGAAATAGACCGTCTGATCATAGTAATGGATGAAGCATTGAAGGAGTTAGAGCTTTATCATCTGCCGCAAGATATGGTTCCTCTGTATAATATTCACAAGAATCTGTTTATGGATTGCAAGAGCGCACTATTGAAGATAAAGCAAGAAGCTAATAAGGAAAAACCAAAAGGCATGGCCGCGGTTAGAATATATCAGGAAATGACCAGGAAGATCCTGAAGGCAGAAGAAAAAATTTGAACCGCAAAAGCGAGCGCATTCCCCGCAGTCCCGCTTCAGCGGGACGAGGTTAGCGAGCGAATCTGAAAATAGCAAACTTCCTTACGGTCGAAGATTCCCCGCAACTTGCTGCGGGGAGCTTCAAAAGAAGAAATATCGTTTTGACCCTGCGTTTCGTGGCATAAAGGACTGTGTCCATGAAAAATCCTAAAACCGGAACCTTAGATTTCATCAGGAAAAATCCTAAAGCCAATATCTTCTGTTTTGTTACCAATTTCATTCTGGCTTTAGTATTTACCATTACGCTGGGCGCTAGATTTGGATATGACGAGATATATGAAGACGTTGGGAAAAGCGATATCCTGGCGGTATTTGAGGGCAATGTGGCCTGTCCCTATACAAGCCTTGTGCCTGAAAAGTATATTGTCGCCATTAAAAAGATTGAAAATGTTGTGGACGTGGCATCTGAAATACGGCAGCGCTACAGCTTTACAAATCATGAAAATCTTACACTGGCAGGTATGGACCCGGAAAAGCTCCTTAACTTTAAAGATATAAGCATCAATGAAAAAGAATATGAGTCGTTCAAGAAGGACCCTTATGCTGCC
>JAGLZA010000395.1 GCA_023131835.1 Caldifarciminota bacterium | reverse complement strand
TAACTACCGAAGAATCGGCTAAAAAAGCAATGGTTATTTTGGATAAATATGATGAGCATTTTATAGATACAGAAACTACTGGACTTGATCCGTATAAGGCGAAATGGTCCTTATTGCAAATAGGTACACACGACAAAATTTTTGTGTTTGATATACGTTACGATACTGAATATAGTTCTTTGCACCCAAAGATATTGGATCCGATATTGCAGGACAAAAGTAAATCTCGTGTTCTTCAGAATGCAAATTTTGATATGAAATTCATAAAAGTAAATCGTGGGTTTTATTTAGAGAATATTTATGACACAATGCTTGCAGAACAATTATTAAATCTGGGTAGAAATTTCGTTAAAACAAGTTTAGATGCGTTGGTTTTAAGATACATAGGTGTGACTATGTCAAAGGAACCACGTGGGACTTTTGAAGATTATGATCAAAGATTTGAGAATTTTCAGTTAAAATATTCAGCCAATGACGTAGCGGTTTTGCCTTTAATCAAAGAGTTACAGGAATTCAAACTGAAGAAAGAGGAACTCGAAGAGGTGGCACAACTGGAATTCGATTTTTTAATTCCGCTTTGTGAAATGGAATTGAATGGTATCAAAATAGATGTGGATAAGTGGCGTATAATAATGAAAGATGTGGCAGTGGAACGAAATGAAACACGTGCTATAATTCAAGACGTTTTATCGCAGACCGAAGATCAGAGTACTTTATTTGGTGTACCTCTTATGAATATTGACAGTCATGCACAGTTAAAGGTAGCTTTGAATAAATATGGTATTGATGTGAAGAGTACAGGTGCTGATGTGTTATCGAATTTTAAAGGTATTCCCGTAATAGACGCAATATTAGATCATAGAAAGGCGGAGAAACTGATTAGTACTTATTCTGAAACATTGTTAGGCAAGATTAGTTCTGTAACTGGTCGGTTACACACGGATTTTCGGCAAATGGTTTCAACAGGGCGCATGTCATCGTCGAGTCCTAATTTACAGAACATTCCTCACGACCAAAAATATAGAAGTTGTTTTATTGCGAAGGAAGGATACTCTTTAATTACTGCCGATCAATCTTCAGCTGAGTTGAGAATTCTGGGAAATATGTCTGGTGATCCAATATTTAAGGAGTGTTTTATAAATGGTATAGATTTACATACAAAGTCTGCATCAGAAATATTTAAAGTGCCTATGAGTAAAGTTGATAAACCGATGCGGAATTCTTGTAAAGCTTTGAGCTTTGGTTTAATGTATGGTTTGTCGAAGTTCGGATTATCGAGAAGATTGAAAATAACAGAAAAAGCTGCAAAAGAATTGATAGAAAATTATTTTTCTACATTTAAACAAGTGAAAAGGTATTTAGATGAGTCATCAAAATTTGCTTTATTAAATGGATATAGTAGATCAATTTCTGGTAGAAAAAGATATTACAGTAAGCCTGAAAGCGATAACCCAGATAAAAACAGAATACTGGCTTCAATAAAAAGGAAGGCGATGAATATGCCTATCCAAGGTTCGAATATTGATGTCCTCAAGGTGGGATTAACTTACTGTTATGATAGACTTAAACATACAAATTATGATGCGAAAATTTTGCTGTCAGTACATGATGAAATAATTGTTGAGACAAAAACTGAACAAAGGTATGAGGTTGCAGAAATTGTAAAGCAAGCAATTATAGATGGGTTTGGT
This sequence comes from Caldifarciminota bacterium, assembly GCA_023131835.1. Lineage (GTDB taxonomy): Bacteria > Hydrothermota > UBA3072 > UBA3072 > UBA3072 > JAGLZA01. The sequence continues at coordinate 980 of JAGLZA010000395.1, read as the reverse complement.
TGTTTTTTTAATGAAATTCCAATGGAAACAACCCCACTATTATCACCTTGTTGGACAAAAGATTCTTGTGACTGCGGTCATCCAGAAATGAAATTTGTATCAGATAAAAAGTATGGGACAAAATTGGTTTGTGAAAAATGCGGTAAGGAACAATAATATATGAGAAGAAAAATAACTATAGAATTTATAAGAGCTGAAGTTGAAAAGGAAGGTTATAGACTTGTTACTAAAATTTATAAAAATAGTAAACAGAAACTTGAATTAATATGTCCAAGAGGTCATACTTATTTTGTAAGTTGGAATCATTGGGATAGTCATAATAGTAGATGTGATCGTTGTTATATTGAGGACACTAAACCCTCTATAGAATTTATAAGATCTGATTTTGAAAAATATGAATTTACTCTTTTATCTGATGTATATATAAATAATAGGACAAAATTAAAGTATAGATGTCCAAATGGATATGAACATCAAATAACTTGGGGCCATTGGAACACTTCAAAAGCCAGATGTCCTTGTAAAAAATGTAATCCTACAGGATATAATCTTAAATATACGTTAGAACAAGCGGTACAGGAATATAAAAAGATAGGCTATATACTTTTGGAAACAGAATATATAAATTGTAGAATCAATATGAAATGTATATGTGATAAGGGGCATATAGTATATATGTCATTATATGCTATAATGCATGGGCATGAGTGCCTGGTGTGTGAAATTGCTAATCGTAGTGGATCTAATAATCCAAATTGGAAAGGTGGTATTTCTGGAGAACCATATTGCCCAATTTGGAAAGACAAAGAATATGCAGAGGCCATTAAACAAAGAGATGGTTATAAATGTATGAATCCATATTGTAATTCAAAAGATCCAAAGGATTTGGTCAGACACCATATAAATTACAATATACAAGATTGTCGACTAAAAAATATAATAACTACATGTAGAGGCTGCAATTCCAGTGCAAATGGTGA
>JAGLZA010000394.1 GCA_023131835.1 Caldifarciminota bacterium | reverse complement strand
AATTCATGAATTGCCTCTACAAGTCTCGCACCTTATAGGGGAGACTCGGTGAGTCGCCCAAAAGGTAGGGGCGTATAGCAATACGCCCCTACCCTTAAAAAACAAAAAAATAAAAGGAGGATTGGTTGGACTTTGCGGGAAAAAAGGAGGGTGATGGTAGGTTCTTCCTCTTGAATTACAGATTCAAGGTGGTTGGTTGGGTTCTTTCGTTTATCTGCGGTTAAAAAAGGGGAGGGTTGTCAGGGTCTCCTCTGTGTCCTCTAAAACACAAAAAATACAGGGGAGTGGTTGGGCTCTTTAGTCCTCTGTGCCCTCAGTGGTTAAAAAAGGGGGGTAGTGTAGGGAAAAAATCAATAAACCACCTTCATTAAAAAGAGTCCCTGAGGTGAAAGCACCCCTGGTCTTCGAATCTTACCAGCAACGACTTCGTTAATTTCTTCCGGATGCAGAGCTCCTTCACCTGCGGAAAGAATCACCCCTACAATACCACGAACCATTCTCCTTAAAAAACGATCGGATTCTACTATAATATAGACTATATCCTCTTTGTTTGATATATCAATCCTCATGAGGTCGCATATCCCCTGGTCTTTTGTTGCAAGGTTCCTAAAGTCTTTCTTCCCGATAAGTCTTTTTGCTGCATTTTTCATTGATTTCATATCTAATCTTTTATTTGTCTGATAAAAGTAACGCCGGCTAAATACAGATTTTCCATTGTAAATCCTGTACTGATATATCCTCGATTTTGCAGATTTGCGAGCATGAAAATCTTCGGGCACCTCAACACACTCCTTCACGAGGATATCATTTCCCGTATTCCCGTTTATGGCTCTCAATAATTCAATATTCTTGAATTTCTCAGGAACAGAGAAGGATGCAACCTGTCCATATGCGTGAACCCCCCTATCTGTCCTCCCTGCCCCTTCTATCCTGATTCCTTTTCCATAGATTATCCTTATAGCCTCTTCTATTTCTCCTTGAATAGTCCTCTTACCGGGCTGAACCTGCCATCCATAAAAATTCGTTCCATCATACTCGATTGTAAGTTTTATTCTCTTCATTAGTTAATATCTATTATTGTCACACCACCCCATTTTTTAACCACAGAGGTCACTGAGAAATAAAGAGCCCAACCACTTCCCTTAAATTTTGGGTGTGTTAGAGGACACAGAGGAGAAATAAAATTAGTAGGGGCGTATTGCCATACGCCCCCACAAAAGAATTCATTGTGGATGGTTGCAATCACTGCATTAACAGTATTCAGGCATAAAATTTGGGGGAGTAGGCAGTCATTATTGTTTTTTCTCATGATAATTTTCTTATCAAATACCAAACACATTAGACTACAAAAGAATCACTACAATAACAGCTAATAGTGAATACACAAGAAAAAGATATTCTGGTAACCCGAATCTAAACCTGGATAAGGATGTCCTCTTAGCTCCTGGTTCATATGCTTTAGCATGAAGAGCAAGAGCCAATTGGTCTGCTCGTTTAAGTGCAGAATTAACCACAGGAAAAAGGAGAGTGAATAATTCTCTGCTGAATCTCATTGATGCTCCCCTCGCCTTCTGCGCCATAATGATCCTTTTCCCTTCTCTGATCAAAAAAGGTATAAATCGAAAAACCAGTATCATAATCATTGGAATCTCTTTTGCTGTCCTGGACTTTAACCTACAAAAAAAACCTGAAAGACTTTCAACAAGTTCTATTGGAGAAGTAGTCAGCCCAAGAAGCATTGCCCCCAACACCATCAGTAACAGTCTACTAGAAAAGATAGCACCATTTCTTACTCCTTCTATAGTTCCATGCAAGAAACCAAATTCAAATATGATTTTACCAGGGGTAAGAAAACAATGGGATAAAAAGGTAAGACCAAATAATATTAAGAATGGAGAAAACCCCTTTATTATCCTTAAAAGGGGCAATTTTGTAAAGAAGAATGGCAGCAGAACTATAATTCCCATAATTCCATAGACTGTGAAAGACTCTTCAAATAGGACACAGACTACAAATATAAAACTAAAGAGGAGTTTTGCCCTGGGATCGAGGGAGTGTATAATGGATTTCGCAGGGTAATACGCCAGTATCACTGGGTTTTTCGAAGTACAACGCTCTTGATAAAACCAACAAAGGGAGGAGATGGATCTTCGAATCTGGATTTGAACTCAGGATGTGCCTGGGTTGCAACAAAGAATGGATGATCGGATAACTCCAAAAACTCCATCAATGGTTCTCCCTGAACAGGTTGATGGACTCCGCTAAATAGAATACCTGCCTTCTCAAAATCACTTATATAATAAGGATTCACTTCATATCGGTGTCGGTGACGCTCCAAAATCACAGGGTCTTTTTCGTCTATTATTCCTATCCTGAAATCCTCTTTAATATTCTCAAGCTTTTTTCTGTCTTTAGCCAATCTTCCTGTTTCTTCATACAATTGATATACCCTTGAGCCCCTGTTCAACCTTGCAGCATAAGCCCCTAACCTCATCGAACTACCGTATCTGCTTTCTTTTAGAAGTTCTTCCTGTTCTGTTAATAAATCGATGACAGGATAAGGTGTCTTTGGATCAGATTCTGAAGAATTCGCCCCCTCCATTCCCATTTCGTTCCTTGCAAATTCAACAAGGGCAAGTTGCATGCCCAAGCACAGTCCAATAAAGGGGATTTTGTTCTTTCGGCTGTAATGGATTGCCTCTATCTTACCCTCAATTCCTGAAGTCCCAAAACCTCCGGGCACAACTATTCCATCAATTTCATCAAGAATTCCAGTCCCATTCTCTTCTATATCTTTGGCATCAATCCATTTAATATCTACACCAACGCCCTCTCTGCTTCCTGCATGTTGCAGTGCTTCTCTTACAGAGATATAGGAATCCTTAACGGTAAATTCACCTGTATCAAGATACTTGCATACCATACCTATCTTTACTCTTCTTGAGGAATCTGTAATCACCTCTACGAGACTTGTCCATTTAGTCCAGTCGGGTTCTTTCCTTGGAGAAAGATTCAACCGTTTTAATAATTTCTTCCCCAGACCCTCTCGTTCAAAATTTATGGGCACTTCATATACACAATCAACATCCGGAGCAGATATGACATATTCAGTTTGAATATTCGCATAGATTTCGATTTTTTTCTTTCGAACGCTATCAAGCGGTTCCCTTGCTCTACATAGAATAATATCAGGAAAGATTGTATGCTCTGATAACTGCTTTATAGCCTGCTGAGTAGGTTTAGTCTTCATCTCGCCGATATGAGATGGCATTGGTAGATATGCAAGCATCACAACAGCCACATTATCCCTACCTCTTATCCTGGATAGACTTTTTACTGCAAAGAGATAAGGAATATTCTCATAGTCCCCAATAGTTCCCCCAATCTCCACCAGTGATATTTCAAAACCTTTTGATGCCTCCCCTATTCTTCTTATAATCTCCTCAGGGATATGAGGAATAAACTGAACAGTACTTCCAAGATACTTTCCTGCCCTTTCACGATCTATTACCTCTTTATAAACCTGTCCGGTGGTGATATTGTTTATCTTAGGAATATCAACGGATAGGAATCGTTCGTAACTTCCAAGATCCTGATCTATTTCCCCACCATCGTCTGTCACCCATACCTCACCGTGTTCTGTTGGCCTGAGGGTCCCTGCGTCATAGTTTATATAAGGATCAATCTTGATCGCTGTAACCTTATATCCATAGCTCTTCACTATCTTTGCTATTGATGCAGTAGCTATACCTTTCCCAACCCCGCTTAAAACTCCACCTACGACAAAGATGAACTTGGGCTGCATTCTCTCACACTACCCGAAGAAATTGCTTTTTAGATGTCTCAAACATCCTCTTGCTCTTCTTCCCCTGTACTGTCCGTCTCCTCTGTTCTCCTTTGCTGTTCCATAATGTATTCTTTTTCTGAAAGAACAATATTCCTTCTATCCTTATCAATCTCTATAACCTTCAGTTTCAACTTCTCTCCCAGTGAATATCTATCCTCTGGTTTTCGCATTTTCTTCTTGACGAGGTGAGAGAATGGGACGAATCCTTTCAAGCCTTTACCAAGTGATACAATAACGCCGCGAGGGAGTAACTCATATACCTTACCGATAACCTTACTACCTGTAGGATATTCTTCTAAAAACATCTCCAAAGGATCTGCCTCGAGTTGTTTTAAACCCAATGAAATCCTCCTCTCCTTTGGATCAACAGATAAAACCTTACATTCTATCATTTTCCCTTTATCAAAAATATCCTTAGGATGCCCGATTCTCCGTGTCCAAGAAATGTCTGATACATGGAGAAGCCCTTCCACTCCTTCCACAAGCTGTACAAATGCTCCAAAGGAAGTAAGATTAACAACCTTTCCTTTTACAACTGCTCCCTCAGGATACTTCTTCTCAACATCTTCCCATGGATCAGGAACAGCCTGGCGAAGTCCCAGAGAAATTTTATGAGCCTTTTCGTCTACCTCTAAAACTATTGCCTCAACCTGCTCTCCCACTTTCATTACCTCTGATGGATGTTTAATATGTCTTGTCCATGACATCTCGGAAACGTGAACTAATCCTTCTATACCTGGTTCGAGTTCCAGAAATGCACCGTAATCAGTAAGAGAAACCACTTTTCCTTCTACTTGAGCTCCGATCTCATATTGCTTTTCAATATCTTTCCAGGGATTAGGTTTCAACTGTTTTAATCCCAGAGAAACCCTTCTGGAATCTTTCTCTACCTTTATAATCTTCACCTCCACTTCATCGCTTACTGAAAGCATCTCAGATGGATGATTGATTCTCCCCCAGGACATATCTGTTATATGGAGGAGTCCATCTACACCGCCAAGATCAATAAAAGCACCAAATTCAGTTATATTCTTTACCTCTCCTTTCAATATCTGGCCTTCTCCAATTTCTTCAAAGAATTCCTCAGTCTTAGCCATTTGTTCTTCTTCTAAAAGGACTCTTCTTGAAACGACAATATTACGTCTCTTGAAATTTATCTTTATTATTCGCACCTTGAATTTGGTTCCAAGATCCATATCTACTTCTCTCGCTGGTTTAATATCGATCTGTGAACCGGGTAAAAAAGATTCTATTCCAAAAACCTTTACCATTAAACCGCCCTTAACCCTTCTTACCACCTCTGCTTCAACCTCCTTTTCCTCATCATATGTATCCTGGACATCGTCCCAGACCTTCACAAAATCCGCCTTCCTTTTTGAGATGCTGGCAAGGCCTTGAGCACCCCCTATATCATCAAGGTAAACATCAACCTTGTCCCCAATTGAAAGTTCCTCAAGTGAATCAAAATCCTCCGCAGGAATAACTCCTTCTGATTTCAAACCAACATTTACTAAAACCTCGTTCTCGGTAATCTTAACTATCTTCCCTTTGACCAGTCCTTCCTTTGGTTTTGTGTTTTCCACATACTTATCCATTAATTCCTTTGCTTCCTCATCAGTTATTGACTTAATTATGGAATTTATCTCTTCGTTCATGTAGAACTTCCTCCTTTTGTTTATCTATCTTTTTTAGTTTATTAATAACTCTTTCTATTATCCAATCAGGCGTAGACGATCCAGATACAATTCCGACCTTCTCCTTACCTCTGAACCATTCCTTTTTTATCTCCTTATCCGTTTCTATATGATGGGTTTCACAACCTTCTTTTAAGGATAATGCTGCCAATCTTGAAGTATTAGCACTCTTTTTACCTCCAATAACTATCACCAGTTCAGACTTCAGGGCAAGTTTTATGACCTCCTTTTGCCTTTTGTCTGTTACATCGCATATAGTATTAAATACTTTCAACTCTTTGACCCCTGGCAAGAATTTCAACATTATACTTTCAAGATTCTTTATTGATTGTGTAGTTTGAGCAACCACTCCTACCTTCTCGAGTCCTTCAAAGTTTACTTTATTCTTTAGATTTATAACCCGAACCTTTCCTCCAGTATAACCAATAATACCTTGAACTTCCGGATGTTCCTTCTCTCCCACTACGAATACTGTATAGCCTTCCTCCACCAATTCCCGTGCTTTCTTCTGAACCCTCTTTACAAGAGGGCAGGTGGCATCCACCACTTGAAATCCTCTTTCCTCAATCTCCTTTTGAACGGAAAGAGATACACCATGGGATCTAATAACAATATAGCCTTCTCTAACTTCATCCAGACTACTGATTGGGACAATCCCTTCCTCTTTTAACTGCTGCACCACCTGAGGATTATGGATAATGGAGCCAAGGGTATAGACATTAGCATCTGTTTCCCTTCTTATATCCCTCGCAATCTTTATAGCTCTCTTCACCCCGAAGCAAAACCCCATATCTTCTGCAATCAAAATATCCATTAGCCTAATTTTTTAATCTCTTCAAGAACCATATCAGCAAATTTCTTTGCTTCTTTTAAATTATGTTTTATGCCAGCCGGATAAATCGGCTTCCCGAATTTTACTTTAAGAGGAGTGATACGAAAGAAGTGTTTTATCAATGGTTCGGACATTCCCCGGATAAAGGTGGGAATTACGGGAGTGTTCGTCCTTATCGCAAGGAATCCGACACCGGGCTGGGCTTCCAGATATTTGCCTGTTTTTGATCGGGTCCCTTCCGGAAAAACCATAATCGCCTTCCCTTCCTTAAGAAAACGAATAAATTCCCTCACAGTTCCCAAAACAGAGCCTTCCCTACCAACAGGAATTACGTTGATACCACGAAGAAACCAGGAAGAGAATTTTGTGGTAAAGAGCCCAGATTTTCCCATAAATTGGACGACACGAGTATCAATACAACATCCGACAAGAGGTGGATCATAGTTAGAACGATGATTGGGAGATATGATTACAGCACCTTTCCTGGGAATGTTTGACACTCCCTCTATCTTTAGTCCGAATAGAAACCTGAAAGTGATGTAGAGAAAAAACTTTCCAATCTTATACTGCAGACTCGCTTTCATTTAGTTTTTCTATTTGATTAATCACCCAATCCACCTGTTTTTGTATAGTAAGTGAGGTTGTATCAAGGAAAATGGCATCCGAAGCTCTCTTCAGAGGACTTAAATCCCTGTTTGAATCATGATAATCCCGACGTTTAAGGTCCTTCATTACTTCATCAATGGAATTTCCATCGCCTTTTTGTTTCCTTCTCCTCTGTACCCGCTCATTCAATCCTGCATCCATATATATCTTTAGAGCAGCATCAGGAAAGACAACCGTTCCTATATCTCTACCCTCTGCAATAACATTTTTATTTTCAGATATTCTTCTCTGTAGATCAACCAGCCGTTCTCGAACCACTTTCATCTTTGATATGGGTGTAACAGCCCTGTCAATCTCATTCGTCCGCAAGTGATCGGTAACATCCTCTCCATTTACATAGGTTCTCTGTCCATCTTCTCTATTTTCTACCTTCAGATGAAAATCCTTTAATACCTCCCCCACTTCCCTTTCACCTTCCGGATCCTTCCCCTCTTTTAGAACCTGATATGTCAATGCTCTGTAGGTTGCTCCAGTATCCAGGTAGAACCAACCGAAATGTTCTGCAACCAACTTTGCAGTAGTTGTCTTCCCTGAACCTGAAGTCCCATCAATAGCCACAACAAAATTCATATAGGATTATATCATTACAGGAAAAAATTGCAAGGGTGTGATAAAAAAATAGCGGGGGTGGGATTTGAACCCACGACCTTTGGGTTATGAGCCCAACGAGCTACCAGACTGCTCCACCCCGCGCTAACCTTAAATATATTATTCGTATTCATTTTGTCAAGGTCTTTATTCTTTATACTCCATTCGACCCTCCATCGCCCGCAATAGGGTTATCTCGTCTGCAAAATCAAGATCGGCTCCCACTGGAATTCCCCTGGCAATTCGAGTAATCTTTACATTAAAGGTTTTTAGAATATCCCTGATAAACATCGCAGTTGCTTCCCCTTCAGTAGTAGGGTTAGTTGCAATAATAACCTCATTGAGCCCTTCTTTTACTCTCTTAACCATCTCCTCAATCCGCAAATCTTCAGGTCCTTTACCGTCCAGAGGAGATAGCAATCCACCCAGAACATGGTATAACCCATCAAATACCCCTGCTCTTTCTATTGCAAACACATCCATTGGTTTTTCGACAATACATATCTTTTTTCTATCTCTATCAGAAGAAGAACAGACCGAACATGGATCTTCTACCGTTATGTTACCACAAATGCTGCAGAATTTTATTTCAGAAAGGACCTTTTCTAAGGATTCAACTATCATCATACCTTCTTCAGGATATGAGAGAAGATAAAAAGCCATCCTTTCAGCAGATTTCTTACCAATTCCAGGCAGGACCTGCAGGGATTCTGTCAGGCGAGAAAATACCCTGGGTGGTTTCAAGCTATCAGATCTCCCAATCCTGAAAATGGTAATAACCCTAAGTGGTCTCGCATCTTTTCTTCCCATAAGGTCTTAACTTTAGCCATTCCATCATTAATAGAGGCAACTAAAAGATCCTCAATAAATTCCTTATCCTTTCCTTTAAATAAATCTTCCTCGATTTCTATATTTAGAATGTTACCAGTGCCATCCAACTCTACCTTTATCATTCCGCCACCACTTTCTCCTATGACACTTTCCCTCTTGAGTTCCTCTTTGAGTCTTTCAGCCTGTTCTTTCAACTTTGCAAAATCAAATATATTCTTCAGCATTGAATATCTCCTTCACTTTTTTGATGATTGGATTTTCTTTTAGTGTTTCGCCTATGGGTTCTTTCCGGCTAACTATTTCAATATTAATATCAAATCCCAGAACCTCTTTAGATGCCTCTTTCAAGAGATGAATATCTTCTTTGAGATGTTCTTTATGTGACCTTGGAACATTCAACCTCAATGAATTGTTGTTAAATGAGACCGGTTCTGCTTCTTTAATAAATTCCTTAAAAAATTTCTTTCCGTTAACTTCATTTATTGATTTTCTGACCCTGCCCCAGAGGTCCTCCACATCCTCTGATGGAGTTACTACCTCTTTAGATTCTCTTACCTCATTCTGAATAAAAGGTTTTTCGTAGTTAGTAGAAGATTCCACGCTTATTTTTCCTACCAGGGCATTAATATCTATCAGGTCGGGAATCCGCGCCATTCGTAACATATTGAGTTCAAGAAATACCTGGGAATAAGGAACCGTCCTCATATCTCTTTCCATCTCGCTGGATAGATTTAGCACCGCTGTTAAAAATTCAGAGGAAACACCCCTTGCAAGTTGCTCCAATCTATCATTACTTTCTACTGCATTGGGATTTGGAATATCAAGATTGTAAAGAAATAATGAACGTATAAACTGAAGCCAGCCATATACGAACTCATTGAGGTCATAACCTTTACCGGCAATGCCTTCTATGCATTCAATAATGCTCTTTTCATCACGCTTTGATATTCCCTCAAACAATTTTTCATAAACCTCATCACTTATAAATCCAAAGACCTCTTTTACATCATCAATTGATATTCTTCCATCTGCATAGGATATTAATTGATCAAGCATCCCCTCAGCATCCCTGATCGAGCCCTCTGCTCTACCTGCTACTAATCTCAAGGCATCTTCATCCGCTTCAACAGACTCTAATTTTACCAGTGTCTTCAAAGTGGTAAAAATCTCCTCTTTTGTCAACATCCTGAAGTCAAATCTCTGGCATCGAGAGAGAACGGTCTTTGGAACCTTTTGGGGTTCAGTTGTTGCAAAAATAAAAACGACATGAGAAGGAGGTTCCTCAAGGGTTTTGAGGAGAGCATTGAAGGCCTCCTTTGTAAGCATGTGAACCTCATCTATTATATAGACCTTAAAACGGGCAGATGATGGAGTATAGGCCACCGCCACTCTAAGATCCCTTATTTCATCTATTCCTCTATTTGATGCCCCGTCTATCTCTATAACATCTACTGCACTTCCCTTTGTAATACCCTTACAGGTAACGCATTCATTACAGGGATTTTCAACTATACCCTTCTCGCAATTAAGAGATTTGGCAAAGATTCGCGCCACTGATGTTTTCCCAACCCCCCTTGGGCCTGCAAAGATATAGGAATGCCCAACCTTGCCCCTTCTCAGGGCAGACATCAGAGTTCGGACAACATGTTCCTGACCCACAACCTCATCGAAATTTTGAGGTCTGTACTTTCGTGATAATACCAGATAACTCATAATATTTATTAAGCCAGTCGTACAGCCTGCTTCGTAGTTCTTCTCCTACCGGTACAACCGAGGAAAAACTCCATTCAGGTAACCCTTCATCAGGAACGAAATCCTCTTACCGCTGCTTCCTTCCGGACCTGACGGGGTTCAAAGCACATCCCTATGAAGGACCCAAACTTCACCGTTCACCCCAAATGCCCATAACAAAAGAAAAAAGACTCAACCAGACATTCAGCCCTGCTATAGCGGATTGCAGGTTCAGGGCACCGCTAACTCCCCACTTAGTACGACTGGTATCCGTATATTAAAATTCATAATCGCTTATGTCAAGGGGGAGAAAGATAAATTTCTTGATTGAAGAATGAAAAATGCAAAATGCCCTATCTCCTCATCCCTTTTTTCACCACAAAGACACAAAGGACACAGAGTAGTCGCTTCGCTCCATTGAAAAATGCAGATTGCAAAATGCAAAGTGCAAAATTATCCCCTCCTTTCCCCTTTTTTTGACACTGATTTTTTCTGCCACAGAGACACTGAGGGCACAGAGAAATTAATATATTGTTTCTTCCACACCCCAAAAAAAACGGAAGAGGAGAGAAGGAACACAGAAGAAAGTTTAATCAATTCTAATTTCTAAATCCTAAATCCAAAATCCTAACCCCTATTTTTCTCGCAAAGTGCGCAAGGACCGCAAAGGTAGGGGCGTATTGCGTTTGCATTCTACTTTAGATAATTGTAGGAGCGACTTCCCAGTCGCGATTCTTGTAGGGACAAGGTATACCTTGTCCTCTCTTGGAATTTTGTAGGGGTCAGGTTCCCTGACCCTGTAGGGGTTTGATTTATCAAATCCGAAATTGGAGTAG
>JAGLZA010000393.1 GCA_023131835.1 Caldifarciminota bacterium | reverse complement strand
TAATAGATGAGATATTAGGAATGAAATTATTAAAAGAGAGTGGTGGTGAAGTATATTGTTTTTTCGAGGATATAATTAGAGAGATACTTTATCAACGGATAAACAAAATTAAGTTGAGGCGTTATCATCAGGCAGTTGGCGAAAGGTTATTGAGTCTTCATAAAGACTGTATTGAGGAGGTGGTTGAGGAGTTATCAAACCATTTTTATTTAAGTGGGGACAAAGAGAAAACCAGAGAGTATAGTATGATAGCTGCAAACAGGGCAAAAGATGTTTATGCAAACCAGGATGCTATAAGATTTTACACCTGGGCAATTGAGTGTTTAAAGAATAGATCAATAAAGGGTAGAGAATTAAAAGAGATTGAATGTTTGAAGAATAGGGCTGGAGTGTTAAATTTGATTGGAGAGAATGAGAAGGCAGTAGCAGATGTAAATAACGCAATTAACAAGGCAAAGGTAATAGGTAATAGAAAATGGGAAGCCGATTGCCTTATTGTTTTATCTAATATTTATCAGCGTACAGCTCAGTACAATGAGGCTATAAAAAAGTTAGAAATAACACTTGATATTTATCGAGAACTGAGTGATAGAAAAGGTGAAGCAACAAGCCTTGACAGAATTGGCGTAAGTTATGGCGAGATTGGTGAATATTTTATGGCATTAAAGTTTTTCCAGAAATCATTAAAAATAAGAAAAGAGATTGGCGACCGTAAAGGTGAGGGAACATGCCTCAGCTGTATAAGCGTAATTTATGATTTCCTTGGTGAAAATTCCAAGGCATTGAAGTTTTGCAGGCAATCGCTAAAAATAGATATAGAGATTGGTGACCGAAAGGGACAGGCAATATGTCTTAATAATATGGGCATTCTTTATAAGCAGATTAGCGAATATACAAAGGCATTGGAGGTATTACAGCAATCGTCAAAAATTTTGGAAGAAATTGGTGTCCGTAGAGTTGAAGCAGCAAGCTTTACCAACATTGGTGATATTTATTACAATCTTGGTGAATACCAAAAGGCATTGGGGTTTTTTGAACGTTCATTGAAAATAGTGGAAGAGATAAATGAACGTAAAGGTGAGGGAATAAATCTCAACTGTATTGGGAATACCTATACCCTTTTGGGTGAATATTCAAAGGCGCTTGAGTTTCAACAGCGTTCATTGAAAATAACTGAAGAGATTGGCGATCGATCAGGTGAAGCTGCAAGTCTTTTAAGTATTGGTGATATTTTTTTAGAAAAAGATGATATTTTAACTGCTAAAGAGTATTATGATAAAGCCTATTCGATTGCCCGGGAAATTAAATCAAAGCCGCTTCTTGCTAATGTTTCTTTCAGCATTGTTTCATTCTATTTGATCAAGGGTGACTTGACTGATGCCAAAAAGAGCTTAAAGCAAATTTTATCTCTTGCGGATGAACTTGGCTCAAAGGAAATAAAAGCTATGGTACTCTGTCTTTCTGGTCGGCTTTACACAAAAGAGAAAAAGTGGGATAGGGTAAAATCTTCTTTTGAGGAATCAATATCAATCTTAAAAGAAACCAAAAACACTTTTAGGCTTGCCGAGGTTTATTATTATCAAGGTTTGATGTTTAAAGAATTAGGTGATAAGACCAATGCAAAAAAAACTTTTGCCGCGGCACTAAAAATATTTAAGAAACTTGGTGCTAAGGGATGGATAAAGAAAGTGACAAGGGGACTGGGAGACAAGGAGACAATGAGATGAGGAAGAAATGGCACTTCGTGCGGTAGAGGTGCTTTCAACACGGTAATGTGCCCTTCCGGGCAGTTATGGGCTCTTCGAACGGTAAAAAAACCGCACAGCATATTTAATTATTATAAATGAACAAAATAGGGAAAGAATTTATTGATGATTTGACGGGCCTTTATAATCGGCGTTATCTTTACATAGAGGCACCCAGGAAGATTAAAGAGCTTCAGGAAAGGGATACACCCTTATCAATGGTTTTAATTGATTTAGATCATTTCAAGAATGTGAATGATAC
>JAGLZA010000392.1 GCA_023131835.1 Caldifarciminota bacterium | reverse complement strand
ACATCAGAGTATCCATCACCATTTACATCCCCTGCGGTTGAGACTGAATATCCAAAGCATGCATATTCCTGATTTGATTCTTGAGTCCAGTCAGGACTTATTGAAAGACCTGAACCACTTCCATAATATACAAATGCTCTACCTTCATCTGTCTCTCCATTATCATAACGATATGCACCTACAATTACATCAGAGTATCCATCACCATTTACATCCCCTGCGGTTGAAACACTATTACCAAAATCTGCATATGCCTGGTTTGATTCTGCTGTCCAATCAGCAGTTATAGATAATCCTGTACCACTTCCATAATATACAAATGCTCTACCCTCATCTATCTCTCCATTATCATAACAATATGCCCCAATAATCACATCAGAGTATCCATCCCCATTCACATCACCTGCGGTTGAGACTGAATATCCAAAGTATGCAGATGCCTGATTTGATTCTGCTGTCCAGTCAGGGATTGTATCCAATCCTTTCGTAATGTTTTTAATGAATAATCCCTCTTCTCTATCCTTTTCTCTATTGGTTGTAATGAGTAATCTCATCCTTATTGGATAATTTGCATTCGCATCATCTACAGAAATACTGATTTGCTCATCATCTTCTATGTTTATTGAACCTTTCAATATACTGTTATCTGCATCCTCAATAGACTGTATCTTATAGATAATATCATATCCTGTTGCTGAATACCTAACATAGTTGTCTTTTGTCTCTTTAACTATTAAACCTTCTGTCTCTATGTCCCATCTTATTAATAAATCACCTTCTTCCTCAGGTTTATTATTAATCGATATCTCCTGCTTTATCCCTTCTTTTGAATTGGTATATCTCAATGTAATATCTTTGTCATTATACAATATTGCATTCCTTAAGATCTCTGGCTCAATCCCTTTATTGATTGAGTTTATATAATATCTCAGATGCCAGTTGTCCGTATTGGTCACCTTTCTTGGCATAATATCTATATAGTTCTTATCAAGATAGGTACGGAGATGTTTAGCACGATTCGTAAAATGACATTTAGGTTCTGAAAATTCCTCTCCCTTATAATCCCTTTTCTGCATCGATGGCTTATATTCTTCCTTTTCAATATTCGCCAAGGCTTTACTCAGCCAATCCTGGGTTACCCCTTTTTCTCCATCACTGCTGAATACACTAATAGGCAGAAAAAACATACATACAATCAATACAACAAATACTCTTTTTAATACCATTTCGCTCCTCCTTTTTTATTTTATTTATATAATACAGAATTAAACAATCAATCCCTTATTAAAAAAGACGATAGTATAAGATTTTGGGATTGTCAAGGAGAAAATTATCCACGCCACTCTCCTTTTTTAACCACAGATGAACACAGAACCCTTGACCCCTCGAACCCTTACCGACTCCTGACATTGGACGTTGGACGTTGGACTTTGAACTTCTTTTCAACTCAATGAACTCAATGAACCCTACGAACCCCAGGAACCCTTATCACATATCACCCTACGAACCCAACAAATTGTCATTGCGAGTTCCTCTCCTCGCTCTTCTTATACGAAGCAATCTCTATCTTCCTGCTCGACCCCGGTGA
>JAGLZA010000391.1 GCA_023131835.1 Caldifarciminota bacterium | reverse complement strand
TAACAGTTCATCTACCTGACGGAGAGTTTCCTTTTTTACAAGGAGGTCAACGTCCGCCATGGGACGCAGGGCCAGATTGCCATATACCGCTTCGGCTAATGCTGCCCCTTTCATCACAATTACCTGAAGTCCGGCTTTTCTAAACGTCTCAAGGGCCTTTCCTAACTCCTTAAAGATCAGGGCATTCCTGGCGGCATTCAGGTAGTAGTCTTCTTTTAATTCTTCTGTTACATATTTGGGGATAGCATCCTTATTTATGACAATCTCTGGAAGCCTCAGAAAAACCAAAGGCGAGATACCTTCACCTCGCGCCTTTTCCAGAAAAATATTCCAATTCATGTCCCGCAGTTCTGGAAAATTAGCTTTTTTTGTCCTGCAGCAGTAAAGCAGTAAGCGATCTTCATTTGTCCAGATTGATCGTCTTTTTTTTATGATGACACTTCTGATTTTGCTTCCAGCAGGATAAATCCAGCGGCTGAATGGGGATAGCCCTGCAAAGAGCAAACCAATTATCCGATAAAGTTTTGTGCCTAATTTTATTTCTCCCCCGTTTCTTTTGATGGCCGTGACCCTGCCCAGGATGTTTTTTAAATCTACCTTTTCAGGTTGACCGAACGTGGCATCACCTTTAATGAAAAATACCACTTTGCTGTCTATTCTTGTTTTTTGGATTACGCGATGTACGATTGCCTGATCATCCGCAGTTTTATATAAAACCACGTCACCGACTCTGACAGGGGAATCCCTCAGCGGGCTTACAGTAATCAGATCTCCATCTTGAATAAAAGGCCGCATACTGAAGCCCTTTGCCTGAAAACGGATGGACGTACCTCTTTTGCTGAGGCTATCGCATAATTTTAGTAGATTGGAGTTGCTTAAGGGAACGGGGCTTTTCACTTATCTAAGTTTCTTACGAAGTCGATGATTCTTTTATCCGGCAGGAAGTCAAGTTCATAACAGGGCAGCTTGCTTACTATACGATCAAGGAAACCAAGTGTATAATCCATCCCTTTTTGATCCCATAAGGGGGGAAAAGACCGGGTTAGAAGCATTGAAACAGCTTCTGCGTCCTTTTTGGGAACAATCGAGTTCTTTTTGCTGTGTTTCAGTAAGAATAACTTACGAATTGGCAGTGCTTTAGGCGACACTTCGTTAAAGTCACCATGCCAGGGTGTTCCATACATCCAGAACTCTTCGTCCTTTTCCCTTACAATAATCCTGTCATCGTTCAATATTGTTGCGCCGCTTTCAGACCATAATTTCGCGATTGTTGATTTGCCGTGAGTTGAATTGCCGGGAAAAAGATATCCGTGGCCATTATCATTAACTCCGCAGGCATGAATTAATACTCCTCTATTGAGTGAGAGCAGCATAATCATCAAGATCTGATTCAGAGGGTATCCTAACGGTGAGAGGAAAAAATCACGATTTGGTGTGCTGTTTCTGATATAGACATCACCGGATTTGAAATCTGGCTCTAAAACAACGGATATATCAGGTAATGAACCGGATTCTAAGGAGTCATCCTGCAGAACATACTTCCCTTCGCTTCTGTAAAGGGCCCAGTTACTGCCTGAATCGAATATCTTTTCTTTTTCCTTTATTTCAGGAATACGGCCGTGATGTACCCTAAGTTTTGCCTGTGTACTATTATCATAATCGGTATCTTTTGTATCATCTGCATGTTGACTTTCACCTGAAAATACCCCTTTGACAGGCGAGACGCCTGTCCTACTGGTTATAAAATCACCACCTATGGTAGGACAGCCGTCTCGGCTGTCCTGACTGCAATTTTCATCATTCTTTGCGAGCCAATGGCTCATGAATGTTTCATTGAAGAGAAAGGATATGCGGATACCACCAATCTCTGAAGTAATTTTTCTGTATTCCTCTTTATTTACCACCACGCAATAACCTACCCTTATATCTTCCCTGAGTGATCATTCCTCTCCAAATTCACCAGGGTCTGACCCGACATTTGGGCCTGCCCTGGCGCGCCACCTGCTTCAGTGACTTTACTAAGCCTACAGGCCAAGTCTGGGCCAGGGTTATATTGCTACGGGTCTGACCCTATGCTTCTTTCAAAACTGAGAACCTATCTCGACTTGAACTATGAACCGAGTATGCTCAGGCATTTTTGCCCGGTCAATTTACATGCCTTCGTCCCCGCCGGTGGCATATCTTTCCCACCACCAGTGGTTGTCTTACACCCAGCTAACACCGCCTCCTCGATTTCCAGCTTAACCTGACTTACTTGCGGTTTTTCATAATATTTCCGATTAGTTTTCTTAATCATCATTTTTTCCTCCTTTCTCAAAGTTTCTTTGTGTTAAATGCCTTTGCCCGAAGGTGGGCTATCCTGCAGAGATACTCAACAGGGGCTTCTGGATTACCATTCTCCAGCCATGCCCAGCCTGGGCATTGACCACATAAAGATATTAATTCACACTTGCCACACGGATAGTCACCCTCAGGTTTTAGGTTTAAAAATTCAGGAATAGATTGGTACCAGCCCTCTTCGAAAGAACCACGAGATAAGTCATAATTCTGAAACCTGGTCATTTCACAGGCGCTCATTTTTCCGTATGGATCAATATGGAATGTGGAGATGCCGGCGCCGCAGATATAGAGATTATTGGATTCAGATGGACCTATAAATTTTTCACAGAACTCTCGCCATTCCTTAACTCTTTTTGCATCATTTAAATCCAGTTCTACCACTTCCTCTGGTGACAGCCTGAATTGGCAAGGTGTTTTAGAACCGTCCAGCCTTGGGTTTAGTATAGGGTCAAAACGAAACTTCACTCCTAATTTCTCGGCGTATTTTTCTATCTGAAAAAGCTCATTATGGTTTAGGGTCATTACCATGGTCTTCAACCCAAGAGGAAGTTGCCGCTCTAAAAGCAGGTCAATGCCCCTTTTGCATCGCTTAAATGAGCCGGGAATTTGGGTAACCCTTTCATACGTTTCACTTGTTGCGCCGTATAGAGTGATCTCGACTGTATGTGGCGGCCATTGGACCAGGTAATCGGCAATCTCCGGGGTAATAAGAGTCCCATTTGTAAACAAAGTTATAATGAACCCCTTCTTTTTTGCATAGGTATAAACTTCAAGAAAGTCCTGTCTAACAAGTGGATCGCCTCCGGTTATCAGAAGCCAGAGGCACCCTGCCTCTGCAATCTGGTCAAGGATATTGAATACTTCTTCAGTTGTCAGCTCCTTTTCAATTGCGCCTTGATCATTTAGCGGCAGGTTGCAATAGCAATGAGCACAGCGTAGGTTGCACCGAAAGGTAAGCTCAAACGATCCACCGAGCGGGATTCTATTTGCCACAGCATTGTTGTATAGCCGTTCTCCAAACTGAGCAAGGCTGATCTCCGGTATATGCGGACATTCCATAATCCTAATCCCTAATCTTTTAATCCCATAATCCTCTAATCCCCTGCTATAGCTTTTATTTCTTCCAACTGCAGGAGGTGCTCCCTAATATCCTTTTCGGCTTCTTCGGGTGTCACCTCAAACTCTTCAACGATCTTTTCTTTTATTTCTTCAACTTTTATTTTGCCGTCAATCAGTTCCCAGATGCGTGCGGCTGTTTCATTCAGGGTGTAGATGCTTTCAAGATCACCCACATTTTGCCTGATCGGAACCAGGATAAATTCATCGGCTATTTTTCTGGATACAATTGAATCGCTTTTGCTGTAAATCTTCTCAAGGTAATTCATAAGATTTTATTCCTAAGTATGACGGCTTCGTAAAAAATCCAACTTCTGCGTTGCGCTACATCCTTCGTCACTGCAACGTAC
>JAGLZA010000390.1 GCA_023131835.1 Caldifarciminota bacterium | reverse complement strand
TTACTTTCGGATCTTCCATAACTATATTCAATAAATCACCCATGATAATATCTCCTCTCTTCTAAAAATTAATTTATAAATGGTATTACATTCATTTTACTTTTTTTAAATACAACAATCCCTTCGTGATAAATTTATAAGGGATTGTTGTATAATTTATGTGTTAATAAGGTAATGGAAAGGGACTTACCACTATTTCAGGCTCAAAATATATAGGCCTCGGTTCGTTTGTTTTCAGATCAATCATGATTAACCAGGTAGCTTTTATTATTACTATCAAATAGATTTACAAAAGAAAGAGTCAGTGTCCTTATGAACCGCTTGAAAAGTTGAGCTTTTCAACATCTATAATTTTAAATGGAAACTTATGTGTCCATTTTACTGATTCCCTCAAAGCCTTAATAGGGTTTTTAGCAACAACAGAGACGAATTGAATCCTTATCTCCCTATCTTTAAAGCATTTCTTTGTCCATGCATATAATCGATCTAGATCCCTTTTGGATATCTTCAGTCCCTTTAGTCTTAATAGTTTGGGATCTGATTCACTAATTGTAATGTTAGCCCCGCATCTATCACAAATTAATTCTGGCAGTCCAAATGCTGGGTAAAAGCCGCCACCATTTGCGAAAACTCCAATTTTAAAATTATGGTCACATTCAGTGAATGGTGCCTTGCGGACAATACTTTCTATTTCTCTCAATAATATAATCTTATCTGGTGTCATCTTTGGTAAAGTTCTTTTTATACCCAACAAAGTATCGAGAAGCCTCTCATGGGTATCTTCATGAACTTTGTTATTCACAAGCATCTTTATTGTGTTACAAACAACTTCCTTATTAACCGCTATTGGCCAGCCAGCCTTTTTAATTTGTTTTTTGAATATTTGTACAGCCTTATCTTGGGTTCTTCCCGTTACTATAGCCTCCATAGTTTCTTCAACCAACTTTGCTATATTCATAATATTTGTCACCTTCTTTGTGTATGTCAATTACTGATTCCATTTTATTATACCTTATAATGTTTCAATTTATAACTTTACCATATCTATTACTTCTAAATAAGCCCCCGACTACATATATAATCAGAGGCTTATTATAACACTGTTACATTTCTTAATGTAGTGGAAACGGTGACACTACTATTTCGGGCTCAAAATATACGGGCCGTGGTTCATCTGTTTT
>JAGLZA010000039.1 GCA_023131835.1 Caldifarciminota bacterium | reverse complement strand
GAGACATATATACTAATTACATGTTGCCTGTAAAGTTGCTTGAGTATGTAACAATGAAAATACCAGTAATTGCTTCACAGATAAAAACAATTGAATACTATTTTGACAGTTCACAAGTTAGGTATTTTGAACCAGAGGACGAAAACAGTCTTGCAAAGGCTATTCTCGATATGTATTACAATCCATCGAAAAGAAAAACTTATTCGGAAAATGCTAGTAGATTCGAAAAAAAATATAACTGGGAACAACAGAAAAGAATATATTTTAGATTGGTAAAAAAGCTTTTAAGTGAAAAATCATAAAAATGGAGGATGTATGAACGGTAAGGTTTTAGTTGTTGGTTTAGGAGAAATTGGTAGCCCTTTAAAGAAGATTTTGGAAAAGACATATGAGGTAATGGGGCTTGATATAAAGCCTAAAGAGATTAAAGAAAATATCTCAATTATGCATATATGCTATCCCTATAAGGAAGATAATTTTATTTCAACTACTAAGGACTACATTGCAAGGTTCAATCCTGATTTGACAATTATAAACTCTACTCTTTTACCTGGTACAATAAGATCAATTCACAAGAAAACAGGTGTTCCTCTGGCGTATAGTCCTATCAGGGGAAAGCATAAAAAAATGGAGCGGGACCTTTTATACTATACCAAATTTGTTGCTGGGGTTGATGAGAAAACTACCAATAAAGCTATAAAGCATTTTGAGTCGGCCGGACTAAAGACAAAAAAAATTAATTCATTAGAAGGTTTGGAACTGGCAAAATTATTATCAACCTCTTATTTTGGTGTATTGATAGCCTGGGCACAGGAAACTGAAAGGTTCTGTCGCAAACTTGATGTTAACTATGATGAAGTAATGAGTTTTACAGAAGAGATTGATTATTTTCCTTCAGTTATATTCCAGCCTGGTTATATTGGCGGGCACTGTGTTATTCCAAATATTCATATCCTTAAGAATGTTAAAAAATCTGAGTTTTTAACAGCTATACTTAAATCAAATGAGCAGAAAAAAAAGGATATGCTGAAAAAGGGACTTTCACTAACTAAACGAAATTTGCCAAAACCCAAAAATAAACAATAGTTAATCATTACTTGTCTTTTAGCGGAATCCATCATATCGAAACAGGTCTACTTGCCCTTGAGGAACCTATGACTTATAACACTACTATGATTTTTTGTATCTGTGGATGTAGTAGTTGCTAAAAGTGGGACAACTTCAGAAATTTGGATATTATCCTGCTTAAGATATAGGTCTATGGAACTTATGAACTTATTAGTTCGTCTAATGAAAAAAGGGGGTAATAAGATAGTCTGGAAAAAGCAGGAAACCGCGATTTTTATATTTGATATATTGTTTGCTCTTTTATCTGTGATTCTTACTTATCGTATTATCCAGGGACAGGATATATATTATTTGAGTCATATTAAATTAGTTGAATTAATAGTATTTCCTATTATCGTTATAGCAGTTTTTTTCTATTCCGACCTATACAATTATGCTGTATTTCAGAATCGTTTTAGATATATCTATAGAACCACAAAGGGGATCGTTTATACATTCATTGTTTATCTTTTATGGCTATGGATATTTAAGCCATTCCACGGACATCATACACTATTTCCGTTAATACTTTTTGTTATCTTCTCCGGATTGACATATTTCTCAAGGGTCATCATCCTCCCCCTCCTTACGGTTATCTTGCCGAGAAGGGATGTAATTATCTATGCACCGGAAGGGGAATACAGGGATATTGAAAGATGGATAAAAAACCATTCTGTCTTTAATATACAAAAGATAATAACTGACGAAAAGGAGATTGCTAAATATAAAAAAGGGGAGTTGCCAGTTATCCTGTTTACCACAACAAGTTCATGGGATAGATTGTTTGAATTAATCTTGAGTTTTAATGGAAGGACACAGTTGTTATTATATTCACCTTTACTTGTTGGAATTGATAGGGTTGATTATTGGGCATATATTAACCAGATACCCCTTGTTCCCTTTAGATGGAGTGGAAATACTAAAGGATATAGATATATAAAGAGATTGATTGATATCATAGGAGCAATAGTTGCTCTTATTGTCTTTTCCCCTTTTATGGTTCTTTCAGCATTGGCGGTAAAATTTACCTCTAAGGGTTCCGTATTCTTCACACAAGACCGATTCACTAAAGATGCAAGGATATTCAAGGTGCTGAAGTTTCGTTCAATGGTTTCATCCGATAACTATGATTGCCATAAGGAATTTGTGAAAGACCTTATAAATGGTAATAATTGCAATGGTAATAATGTATATAAGATGACTAAAGATTCAAGGATTACGAGAGTCGGGAATCTACTCAGAAAGACAAGCCTTGACGAGTTTCCCCAATTATTCAATGTTCTGAAAGGGGATCTCTCTCTCGTTGGGCCAAGACCTCCCATTGAGTATGAGGTAGAGCTTTATACAGATTGGCAGAAAGAACGTCTCAGCGTAAAGCAGGGTTTGACCGGAATGTGGCAGATATTCGGTCGGTCACAATTACCCTTTGACAAATCCTGTTTCCTTGATATATATTACGCGGAGAATAAGAGCGTTTGGATGGACTTACACCTTTTGATGTTGACACTTCCATCCGTAGTATTTGGTAAAGGAGCATATTAGGAGGGTTAATGGGTTATATTGATATCAGAGGAAAAAGGCGAGAGATAGAGACAGGGGAGCCCCAGGATATATTGATACCAGAGTATAATATCATTATAAAGGATACAATTCTTGGGGATGGAGTGACAATATGGAGCAACGTGAATATCTACGGGGTTACTATCGGAGAAAATGCAAAGATAGGAGCCTTTGTAGAGATTCGAAAGGGGGTATGTATTGGGAAGAATGTCAAGATAGAACCCATGGTCTTCATCCCTGAGGGGGTGACGATTGGGGATTATGTGTTTTTGGGGCCTAATGTGGTATTTACCAATGATGTTTTCCCGCGCTCTTGCACTGAATCTGGTGAGTTGATCACTGAGTATAAAATAACTCCTACTACTGTTAAGGATGGAGCTTCAATAGGAGCTCAATCGGTTATAATGTGTGGCATTACAATAGGAGAGAACGCTCTAATAGGACTCGGTTCTACAGTAATGAAAGACGTTCCTGCAAATGCTGTTGTTTACGGAGAAAAAGCAAAACTAAGGAGGTATCTGAATGAGGCAGATTCCACTCGTTGACCTGCACGCTCAATATGAAGAGGTTAAGGAAGAAGTAAAGGAACTATGGGACGAGATATTAGATTCGATGTATCTATACCTTGGGCCCAATGTTCAGAAATTAGAGAAAGAATTCGCTGATTACAATCGGACGAAGTATTGTGTGGGTGTTGGCTCAGGGACGGAAGCAGTGCATTTTGCGCTCCGTTCTCTGGGTATAGGAGAAGATGATGAGGTCATTACTCCTTCCCATACCTTTTTCGCAACGATTGAAGCGATTATCCACGCTGGGGCATATCCTGTGCTTCTTGATATTGATTCCGAATGGTATACACTTTCACCAGAGGGTGTTTCTGAATATATTCAGAAAAATTGTTCAAAGGAAAACAATAGACTCATCGATAAAAAGACAGGTAAGCAGTTGAAGGCAATATTACCAGTCCATATCTATGGACATCCAGCTGATATGGATGCTTTCAGAGAGATCGCAGATAAGTATAATCTCTTCCTGATAGAGGATGCGGCTCAGGCTCATGGAGCAGAGTATAAGGGGAGGAAGACCGGAGCCATTGGAGATGCTGCGGCTTTCAGTTTTTATTTCGCAAAGAATCTTGGAGCATTCGGTGAAGGAGGAGCGATAACCACCAATAATGAAGAGTATGCCACTAAGTTTAAAAGACTGCGTGAGCATGGACAGAAGGATAAATATCATCATGACTCTATTGGTTATAATTCAAGATTGGATGAACTCCAGGCTGCTGTTTTGCGTTGTAAATTAAAACGGCTTGATGAATGGAATAAGAATAGGAGAGAGGTTGCTTCTTTCTATAAAGATGCCCTGAATGGATTACCCATTAAATTGCCGAAGGAAGCAGACTGGGCATACCATGTTTATCATCTCTATGTAATACGAGCAGAAAAAAGGGATGAACTCATGACCTATCTAAAAGAGAATGGGATTGGCTGTGGTATGCATTATCCCATTCCATCTCACCTTCAGGAAGCAATGAAGGAATATGGATATGAAGAAGGAGACCTCCCTGAAACCGAAAAGATAGTAAAAGAGATTATATCACTTCCCATGCATCC
Source organism: Caldifarciminota bacterium (assembly GCA_023131835.1). Taxonomy (GTDB): domain Bacteria; phylum Hydrothermota; class UBA3072; order UBA3072; family UBA3072; genus JAGLZA01. The sequence goes on along the minus strand of JAGLZA010000039.1, from coordinate 2,966 downwards.
ACATCTTTCAGAGGAAGATAAAAAACAAGTCGTTGAAACTATAAAGAAATTCTACAAATAGGAGGATAAATGAAGATTGGTGTAATTGGACTTGGATATTGGGGCCCAAACCTGCTAAGGAATCTTTTGGCTATTAAAGACATAGAGATTATAGGTTGTGAAAAGGATAAGAAACGATTGGAAGCAATAAAAACAATGTTCCCGAATGTAACCTATATCACCGACTATAAGAAACTTTTGAATGATAAAGAAATAAAAGCGGTTGTAATATCTACCCCGGTAGGTTCTCATTATTCAATCGCAGAGGAGTTCCTGAAAGAGGGAAAGGATACCTTTGTAGAGAAACCAATGACAAAATCATCAAAGGAAGCAGAGGAACTTATAAAACTTGCTGAAGATAATAATGCTGTATTGATGGTTGGACACACATTTGAATACAATGATGCAGTGTTAAAGATAGAGGATATTATCAGAAATGATGAGATAGGAGAGGTGCAATATATAACATCAACCAGGGTAAACCTGGGCATTCACAGGAAGGATGCCGATGTCCTCTGGGATTTAGCCCCTCACGATTTCTCTATGATCTTTCGCTGGGTTGATTCTAATCCTGTGAGTGTTTCTGCTATGGCAAAGGAGTCAGTGTTTAAGGGGTTACCAGATGTTGCTTTCATTCAATCTACCTTTGATTCGGGGATGATAGTGGATATTCAGGTTGGCTGGCTTGCTCCTTCAAAGATTCGTGAGACAATCATAGTAGGTAAAGATAAGATGATAGTATATGATGAGACCAATCCACAGGAAAAGATAAAGATATATGATTCAGGTGTAAAGGTTGAAGACCCTCATGATTATGGTGAGTTCCTTCTGACATACCGTTCTGGTGCAATCCACTCGCCAAAACTTTCAAATAGGGAACCCTTAAGAATGGAAATGAATCATTTTGTCGAGTGCATAAGGGAACGAAAGAAACCCCACACCGATGGATATAATGCACTCAGGGTAATAAAGGCTATAGAGATGGCTGAGGAGAGTCTGAAAGAGAAAAAGATAATAACCCTTTAGGTGTTAATATAATTCCCTGGTTACCACCGATTTTATGCTCAGGTGTTGATAGTATAGTAATTGTAAGGGTTAGCGATGTGTTTTTCTTGTAGGGGCGTTCAATTGAACGCCCCTACTTGTTTCGCGCAACGGGAGTAGCGCGGGGGCTTATTCCCTTGAAAATAAATGGGAGGAAGGGGGATTAAAAAGTCTTTTTTAAACCGTGAAGGAACCGTGGCTAAAATGGGAGGAGATGGGAGTTCCAATTTAACTATTTATCTATTCAACTATTTAACTAATTCCCCTTGCGAGCTTTGCGAGAAAAATGAGGGGTGGTGTGCTCTTCTTTCTCTGAATTACAAAAGTTTAGGGCGGTGATGGGCTTTGTGTCCTTTGTGTCTTTGTGGTAAAAATTTTGGGGGTAGGGGATACAATTCCAACTTGACATTAGACCTTATTTGTCTATATTCCCCGTATGGAAGAGGAACTTGATCAGGTAGAATTCAGGAAGAAAAACCTAAAAGGGTTAAAGGAAAAGGGGATTTCCCCTTATCCCTATCGTTTTGAACGTTCCCATCTTTCTGGTGAGTTGAAGGAAGACTTTGAACAGTTGGAGGGGAAAAAGGTTTCTGTTGCCGGAAGAATCAGAGCAGTAAGGAGTCATGGTAAGAGCACATTTATGGATATCCAGGATTCCTCAGGGACCATTCAGGTATACCTGAAATCCGACACATTAAAAGAAGACTACGAGATTGTATCACTCCTTAATATAGGTGATTTCCTGGGGGTAAAGGGTGAAGTAATGAAGACGAGAATGGGAGAGGTTACTATCTGGGTAAAAGACCTCACTGTTCTCTCAAAATCCCTTCATCCACTTCCCGAAAAATGGCATGGACTTAGCGATAGAGAAGAGCGCTATAGGAAACGCTATCTCGACCTTATAGCTAATGAAGAATCCTTTAGAGTGTTTAAGAAACGTAGTGAAATCATTCGGGCAATCAGGAATTTTCTTGATGAGAGGGGATTTATAGAGGTGGATACTCCGATACTTCAACCTGAATACGGAGGTGGATTTGCAAAACCCTTTGTCACCCGCCAGGAATCGATAAAGAAGGACCTATACTTGCGAATAGCCGATGAACTCTACCTGAAGAGACTGATCATAGGTGGGATGGAAAAGGTCTATGAGATAGGCAGGGACTTCAGGAATGAGGGACTTGATCGTTTACATAACCCTGAGTTTACCATGCTTGAACTCTATCAGGCTTATGCTGACTATAAGGATATGATGGAATTGGTAGAGTCCCTGTTCGATTATCTGCTCGACCGTTTTATCGGCTCAAAAACCATTCAATATCAGGGGATGACTATCTCCTTCGAAGAAGGATGGCGGCACATTTCTTTCTATGAGGCACTCAGCGATAAGACAGGGATAGATTTTAAACCCCTCTCTTTTGAGGAGGCCCAATCCTATGCCCTCAAACTTGATGTTAATGTAGAGGGTCTATATACAAAGGGTAAGATATTGGATGCTATATTCTCTAAAAAGGTAGAACCCATATATGCCCCCACTTTTGTAAAGGATTATCCAAGAGATATATCTCCACTGGCAAAGGATAAGAGGGATGAGAAAGGGATTGTAGAACGGTTCGAACCCTTCCTCTGTGGAATGGAAATAGGCAATGCATACTCTGAACTCAATGACCCGGTTGAACAGAGAAGACGTTTTGAATACCAGGCAGAACTCCGAAAGAAGGGAGACCAGGAAACCGAATCCCTTGACGAGGATTTCCTTTCCGCTATGTCTTATGGTATGCCACCAACCGGGGGACTTGGATTGGGGATAGATAGGATTATTATGATACTTCTTGACCAACCCTCTATAAGGGATGTAATACTATTTCCTCTGCTGAGATAAAATG
>JAGLZA010000389.1 GCA_023131835.1 Caldifarciminota bacterium | reverse complement strand
GCAGCGGAAAGCGAGTTCATGGGGGGCCCAACCGAGGGTGAAGAGGGGACACAGCCGAAAGTAGCACAGCAAGCAATGACGCAAAAGGCGTTGATAGAGCATTACCAGAAAATTCTCATAGCACTGGGGTTCACACGCTATGATAACGGGGATAAAGGTATCGCATACAAACTAAATGTGCCCCCGTTACAGGTGGGTCGTACATTCACAACGGTAATGCCTATTGGGAATATGTGGGTAAGGTGTTTAGAAGACGGTGAATACGGTAAGAAAAACGAATTCATGAAGAGGGAGGACATTAAACAAATACCTCAAGTGGATTTGTTTTACAGAATCAGAGAGGGTGAACTGCCCATACCGGAATCCAACGTTAGTGGAAAAATAGTAGGAAAATCAGAGGAGGCGGTGCACATACAGTTTACTGAGTTTAGCAGAATAGAAACAAAGTGGTGGGGGCTTGGCGCATTAAAAAAGACTCATGAAGGTATAACATACATACCGGCAAGTTACAGCAAGAAAACCCAAAAGTACGATGCAAAGATGCAGGTACCGAGAGACATCATTTTAACAGACTATGACGCGGAACTAAAGAACGTACCGACAACAGCAACAGGGGATACGGGTAGACATGCTGAGGAACCAACAGAAAAAGTTGAAAAGGCGACGTTAGCAGAAGCACTGCATGTATCAAAACCGGAAACAACCGGAAACGAAGAGGAACAAGGTAGTAACGCAATAGCGGGTACAATGAGATATTACCTCAAACAAGGGCGTAAGATGGTTGAGAGTGTATTCCCAGAGTTAGAACAACCGCAACTAAGCGAGTTATCCCAGGATATTGCAACAAGTATGTTTATTGAAGATGGCAAAGCATCAAGAAAGGAGAGGTGGTAATCATGGAGCGATGGGGTAGAAGAAATCCAAGTTATGGAATGAACGAAACCTTAGAAGACAGTAGCGCGGATTATGTTTTCCTAAGAAATAATGGAGTCCACGCAAAGACAGCGTTAAGAATGTTAGCATTGGCGTATATGGGAAAAAAGGGGGGTGTAACAAATGAAGGATAACCTACAGATGGAACCATCCATGGGGCAGCTCACTTTTGCTTCCACTTTTAGTGCACAGGCAATCCCAAGTGCGGTGATCGAGTCGGAACCTATTGCAAAGGCATC
>JAGLZA010000388.1 GCA_023131835.1 Caldifarciminota bacterium | reverse complement strand
CCACTGCTGTCACATTAAATATATACTTACTCGAGTTTGCCGCGTGAACAATCGTATCCGCAGGATTGCCAGAGGTTGATTTTATCGCCAAAGGCTTAGTAACATTAACGTTTTCGGTGTATGTTCCTGGATCCACAGTAATCGTATGTCCATCCCAAGTATCAGAATCATCTATCGCAGCTTGAATTGTTGAGAAGCCCTCACCGGTGTTTATGTTATGAACCTTATACTCCTCCTCTTTTTCCGTAACATATTCAATATGTAATTTCGCGGGTTCATAATCCAGATGTTCATAAGCTGCAAATGCCTGGTATTTTGTTCTTAATTCTTTATCTATATCGTCTAAGAAAATTAGTATAGGTGCACCTGTCGAATAATTATAATTATATGAATCAACTAACTCCTGTATTATGCTTGAAATATCCGGTGAGTTTACGCTCACACCTTCATACCAGTAAGAAGCATTCCAATCCACTGAAGCTTCGGTCTTATTACGAGTCGAGTAGTCGCTATAATTTTTTGGCGCGGTAGGATTAGAGCGATTAGCCGCAGTTATTTCCATTAATGGACCAGTCTGATTGGTAAATGTTGGAACAACCGTAATATAAGCCTTTGATATCTTCGCATCGGTTGGTATCGTTATATTTGAGAATTTCAAATATGCAGAGAATTTTAAACTGAAGACGTCTTCTGCTTCCTGACCTATTGAAATGGATAAGGAGTCATTGATCAAATTGCCCTGGGAAAGAATGGCCATGACAAATCCATCGGCTTCTCCTGATATGATTGGCACTTCTATGATCTGGTTGGTTGGATTGATAGCTGCAACGCTGGGAATGCCACTACTTACTATAAGAAATGATAGTGTAGCAATAACCACTATCATGCCAAATAAAGATTTGTTTTTCATTTTTCCTCCTATTACAATCCTCCTCTTAGCAGACTTTGCATCACAATTCCGGTCATTTTGTGGTCTTCACTGGACAGTGAAAGACACCCCAGTTTTTTGTTGGTCAGAGCACGCGACAACTATTTGCGTTAAACAATGTATATAAGTTCTTGTCTAGATCCTTATAGCTAAAAGTCTGAGTATCTTTATTGTATATAGCGGTTCTAAACCAAAATGAGTCTTCAGAGTAAGGTATAGCAGGGTCATAAGCATAAATAAAAGCCTTGCTATCATCTTCAACGACTTTATATGCAACTACAGTGTGAGAATCACTCGGAAAAGTTATAACTAGTAACATCGGTTCTCCTTTCTTCTCTAAACTATCTAACAACTTTTTATATTCTACTTTTTTATCAAAACGAAGTGGGTTAAACCAATCGCGGTGATCCTGATAATCGTATATTTTTTGTTTAATCATCTTTAAATTGATATTGATATCATGAGTTTTCTTATAACCATCAGGTAAAGGTAATGCAGGTTCCTTACCATTCAGATAATTATAATAAAGTATGGCAAGATCAGACATTCCCCAACATACTCCTCTTTCAAAATTCTCTGGATTCTCCTCAAATTTAAACCCATCTTTCCATGTATGGAATGTTGTCGTATAAATGCGAAGGTCCGGGAGCGTTAAAGTTAAAGTTTCTACATTCTTAGGTGTATTCATATCTTGTATTCGAATTGGTATTGACCTTTCTGCTTTATTGGTTATATCCGCATAGATATCAATAGAGTACCTATCTGCATGTGCATGTGTTTTTATGAAATCAGGTACTTTTAAGTCCGTTAACTCTGGGAAGTAATCATCCCTAACAAGCACCAGATGTAATGGATTCTCTTCTTCTGTATTAGCTTCGAGAGTTATTGTATCATATTTAGTGTTGTCATTTTCTGATTGCGCTTTAATAGTGAATATTCCCCATCCAAGCTTTTCTCCTTTAGCCGTCACATAAACTTTTTTGGATTCCCCTGGATGAAGTTTTATTTCACTTGGATTTAAAGTAACCTCCCATGATGGCTGCTCTTTCATAGATAATATTATCTTATCATCAACGGTTCCTTTATTTATTACATTAATTACGAATTGGAATGTTGTACCAGCATATCCCAACTCTCTATTGGGTGCACAAGCAGGCAGCGACACTTTTGGGTTGTATTCTCCGCCCTCCACATTAAACACTTTCGCCCAACCACAATTATCCGTGCACAGCTCTCCTCCACCAACAATATATGCTTTCGCAATGCCTGAATATGTTCCTTCTTTGATTGGCGTATAAGAGAAAGAGAAAGTGGTACTACCTCCCTTTTGAACTTTTTTATCATTACTCTCCTTTCGGTAAACTTCATGCCCATTTTCATCCCTTATGATAACTAATGCTTTTACATACGCATCAGCATCAGGGAAATTTGAAGGTACTTTAATACCAACGTTGATCTTTACAGGAGTGTTTACTTCTACCGAATTCTTTTCCGCATAGAACTTATCAACGTATGGATTATACCTATAAAAATCTATTGTAGTTGTTGTTCCAGCGGTGATGGCGATGTCTTTCCTCTGACCCCAGAACTCCTTACTTCCCTGTTCCAACTGCGGGTCATGATATACATTGATATAGTAGTTG
>JAGLZA010000387.1 GCA_023131835.1 Caldifarciminota bacterium | reverse complement strand
TAACTATTGTCATATTCATAATAGGACTTTTTATACAATTTGTTGCAGTTTTTCAACCTTTTCGAGGGGATATGATAGGCAAATATTTTGGACGGTTAACCCCTTTAAATATTCCCTTTCTGAAGACCGAAATCATACCTCAGGTAAGAATGCTGTTCAAAGGAGGTTTTCATCTCTGGATGTTTGAGAGTATTCCAGGATTGATTATAGGGCTTATTCTTTCGGGTTGTTGCCTTTATTCTCTCTGGTATTGTTTATATGCAGCCATAAAAAGTGATAGGTTAAGAGCGAAAACTTAGAACTTGTGCATAACAGGGAGTGGGGAAGGGAACTAATTTACTATTTAACTATTTAACGATTCAACTAAAAACGAAGTTTTTACAAGGGGACTAATTTACTATTTTACGATTTAACCAGAAACGGAGTTTTTACATGGTTGGGAATCGCTGACCACGTTCGGCAATGGGCGGAGAAACAAGTCGCATAAAAAAATTTAAAATCCTAGCCAATCAATATTTATTCTTTCGTGTTAGCCGATAGCTTGACAAATTGAGCTTTATTTTTACATTGTATATGAAACAATATTCTAATTCGGAGGCCTGTATGAAAAAAGAATATACTGCAGTAATTAAATGTGATGGAGATTGGTGGATTGGGTGGATTGAAGAAGTCCCTGGTGTAAATTGCCAGGAAGCCACACATAAAGACTTAATGAAGAGTTTAAAGGTAACATTGAAGGAGGCTCTTGAGTTCAATCGACAGGAGGCTCTTAGTGCTGCAGAGTCTGACTATTCCGAAGAAATTGTTAAAGTATGAAGCGTAAAAAGCTGCTTAAGTATCTAAGCAGCAATGGATGTAATCTTCTCAAAATTGTCAAGAGTTGAGAGCATATATTCTACAAACTTTAAAATTATCAGAAAAAAGGTTATCAAAAGAAAAAGTTAATTGCCTATTTTTTAAAACAAAGTCGCCACCTTCGGCAGCGTTTTTCTAAGGAAAAATCAAACCGGTTTTCTAATTTTCCCCCCTTGACATGTTCGCAAAAATGAGTACAATTGTTCTCAAAGAGGCGAACAAATGTTAGAAAGTTTATATGTTACTAAATCAAGAGTTAGGAGGGATATACTTACTTTGTTTTTTTGTAATCCTTCAAAAAAATACTATGTCAGGCAGATCGAAAGATTATTGAGGTATTCGGTCGGAAGTATTGCCCGGGAATTGAAAAAGTTTAGAGAAGATGATTTGTTGCTAACGGAAAAAGCAGGGAATCTTGTTTATTATAAGTTAAACCAGGGTCATCCTCTTTATGAAGAGCTAAGAAGTATTATCATGAAATCTTCCGGCATTGTTCAAAGACTGAAGGATGCCTTGTCGTCGGTTGCCAATATTGATGTTGCTTTTATCTACGGATCTTATGCCAGCGGTGAAGCGAAAGCATCGAGTGATATTGATATTATGATAATAGGTGATGTTGAATCCTCAGAAGTGGTTAGCAGCTTAACTGAATTGGAAATAAAATTCGATAGAGAGTTAAACTTTACATTATATACAAAAGAGGAGTTTTTGGAAAAGAGGGCTGGAATCGAGTTCTTGAAAGACATAATGGCAAGGGATAAAATTCCTTTGATAGGCAATATCAATGAAATTCAATGAAAGTATTTCTGATTTACTGAAACAAAATCTTATAAAAAAGAGTCGTGTTGATTATAAGGCAATAGTAGAGTTTATTAACAGAGCCGGGAAGGATTTGGAGACTGCAGAACGAAATTTGGGTATTGATGATGATTGTGCTTATACGTATGCTTATAACGCAATGCTTCATTCAGGGATTGCTTTGATGAATAGTTTTGGTTATAGGCCCGAAATTAAAAATAAGCATTTAACAGTAATTCGTTTTGCTGGCACTATTCTGGAGGAGAATCTTGATTATTTGTTAAAAATGTACAACAATATGAGAAAAAAGAGACATAGGTTTATTTATGAGCCTTTTACGCCTTGTACTAAGAAAGAAGCGCAAGATGCGATAAAAAGTGCAAAGGAATTTGTTAAAGAGGTCTCAAGATTCATTAAAGATAATAATCCTGAGGAAAAGTTATATTTCTAATGTTCAATTATTTTATATATGCGCGAAAATCAACAGACGAGGAAGACAGGCAGGTTCTTTCATTTGATTCACAACTCAGGGAATTAAGAAATCTTAAACAAAGAGAAATTGTCCAATGTTGAGATTTGACCCCATTACCCACCATTACGTACGCCATTACGCCATTACGCATTACGGGCCATTACGGGCTTATTGCTTGGCGTGGGAGGTGATGATATATGCCAAAACTTTTTAAGAAAAGAACAAAGAAGATTGGTCTTCCACCTGGTAGTCTCGTTCATATTGGAGAAAAAAGGGCGGAAGAAATAAAAATTACAATAATAGATTACGATGATATGCACATACAAGAAAAAGAAATAAAAACGATTGATGAATGTTTTCCCTTTAAAAACAAACCTACTGTAACATGGATAAACATAGATGGGATTCATCAGGTAGAGATTATAGAAAAAATCGGAAAACACTTTAAACTACATCCCCTTGCGTTGGAAGACATTATGAATACAAAACAACGTCCCAAAATGGAGGATTTTGGAGATTATATCTTTATAGTTTTGAAAATCCCCTATTGTGACGAAAAAAATAATAAAATAAAGGTGGAGCAAATCAGCTTAATCCTTGGTCCAAATTTCGTTATTTCGTTCCAGGAGATTGAAAAGGCTCTCTTTAATCCTATCAGAGAAAGGTTAAGAAATGTAAAATCCCGTATTCGGAAATTTGGTGCCGATTATCTAACCTATACTTTAATAGATGTAATAGTTGATAATTATTTTATGATTATGGAGAATCTTGAAAAAAGGATAGAAGATATTGAAGAAGAGTTGATAACAGATCCCACTTCTGAAACCTTACACGCCATTCACAAATTGAAAAGAGAAATGATATTTTTGGGTAAGTCAGTATGGCCTCTGAGAGAAGTTATAAATAGTTTAGAAAGGGGAGAATCATCATTAATTAAAGAGACTACAGAGATATATTTTAGGGATGTTTATGATCATTCAATTCGTGTTATTAATACTATAGAAACCTTGAAGGAGATGGTTACAGGAATGCTTGATATTTATCTTTCAAGTGTAAGTAAAAGATTGAATGAAATCATGAAGGTCTTAACTATTATAGCTACAATTTTTATTCCACTCACATTTATAACAGGGATTTATGGGATGAATTTTAGATATATGCCTGAACTTAATTGGTTCTGGGGTTATCCCATAGCTCTATTTATTATGGTTGGTGTCGGAATTTCAATGCTGGTTTATTGCAGAAGAAAAAAATGGTTATAAACATGGTTATAGTGGTTATAGAGTCAGACCTTGAAATGTGAAAAGATACATTGAAGGATTTAAGGCTTTGGGTAGATGGGGGAGAAGATTTTTCTTATATCAGAAGAGTAGTTAGTGGTGTTGACATAGGAGATATATTGGATCACTCATCCCACATTTCAAGGTCTGACCCTAATATTTTTCAAGAATTGAGATTTACCCCCATTTACCGTCTTCACAATCACCGCAGGCAACACACTTATCCATATCTACATATCTTGGCTTTTTTGTTACGTTTACCTTAAAATTACCAATATAACCTTCAATGTTTTTTACATCGGTGTAGGTAAGTAAATTTATATTTTTATTTGATGGCACATCAGCCATTTTCGGGCTGAGGATGCATGCAGAACAGTCTTCAGTTGGAAATGTCCTTGAAAGTTGTGCCATGTGTCCTCCGATACTGGGCTCTTTTTCAACCAGGTAAATCTCAAACCCCGCATCTCCCAGATCAAGTGAAGCCTGAATACCTGCAATACCACCCCCTATCACCAGAACTCTTTTCCCTATGGGCATGGTCTTTTTCTCCAGGGGCTCGGAGAATCTTACTTTTGCTATTGCTGCATTAACCAGTTCTTTTGCTTTTTTGGTAGCAAGTTCCGGAGTATCAAAGTGAGGCCAGGCACACTGCTCGCGAATATTTGCCATCTGAACCACATAGGGTGACAAGCCTGCTGTTTCGAGGACTTTCATGAATGTTTCACCCTGGAATTGAGGGGAACAGGCTGCAACAACAACTTTGTCCAAATTGTGCTCTTTAATATCATCTATGATAAGTTGTTACCCAATATCTGAACACATGTGGGTATTGTCTTTTGAAAGCACTACATCTTGTTGGGTTCCCGCGAATTCCCTTACTTCTTCAACATCCACAACCTCGGATATATTTCCTCCACAGTGACAAACGTATACACCTATTCTTACTCTGCTATCCTTTTTCATTAATTAAATAACCTTGAATTAGCAAAAACGAATTCTCATAATTATCTAACTTAAAACCTTTATAACTAATATGAAAAAGTTTGTCAAGATGTGAAAAAAATCACAATAAATGACACAATTAATCTATTATAATGATGATAAAAATCTCTGTAAATAATAACACCAAACTAAAAAACTTAATCCCTTTAATTTATGTCTTTTTAATTTTACTCATTACAATTTCAACTTTGGCTTTTTCTCAGCTTCTCCAGTTCCTGAAGTGTTTTCTCTACTATATTTTTTTCTCTAATAAAATGCTTTATTGTTCTTTCAAGACATTTCCATTTATCTGGTTCACTGAGATATTTCGCACAAGCTTCTATATTTCTTTTTACATTATTCACATTATCTTTTACAATCTCGTTCTCTTTTTCGCTATCGTGTCTAACTGCATCAGTTGGACAGACATCGTGACATATAGCACATCTGATACATTCATTCATATCTATATTTGCTCTCTCATTCTCCATCCATATAACATCTACCGGACACTCCTCCACACATATACCACAGCCCGTGCATCTATTATCATCAATCCATGGCATTATATCCTCCTTTTCTAAAATCTAATATAAGATTGACCTCCCTTAACACCTATCCCCATATAAAAAATCCTTTCCATTTTTTCTATCCATCTATCAATTTCAGTTTTCATCATTAAGAGATATATTAATCTTTACTCCGCATCCAAGCTCAATAAAATCTTCACCCCATGCTTCTCTGAATAATTCTATCGGTTTTCCTCCAGTACAATGAGAAGGACCAACTTTCTTAACACCTAAATCCTTTAATTGTCTAATAATTTCCATTACCTGATTTTCACTATAGGACATAAGATGAAATCCTCCCAGAATTAAATATACATCATTTTTTATATATGTCAAATGTCAATAGTTGAGATTTGACCTCTATCTCCTTCTATGTACTTCCGAGATAACTTGACAGGTTAGTGAAGAATGTTAAATTTTAAGGGTTCATCAAAGATTCGCAAATTTTTAATTTAAATTAAATAGATATTGATTTGAAAAGGAGATAAGGATGAAATTGAAAATAGTAATTAATTTAAGGAGAGTTTCATTCACATTTGTAGTTCTGTTATTTAGCGTACTATTATATGCACAGGAACTGAAATAACAGGGTTAGACCTTGAAATGTGAAAAGATACATTGAAGGATTTAAGGTTTCAGGTAGATGGGGGGAAAGAATTTTCTTATATCAGAAGAGTAGTTAGTGATGTTGACATAGGAGATATATTGGATCACTCATTCCACATTTCAAGGTCTGACCTTAATATTTTAAAAGAAAGGGAAAGGGTGATCAAGTGTCAAAAGTCAAGCACCGACCCCATAGACCCCACATAGACACAAGGCCTGACCCTAATATTTTTCAAGAGTTGAGATTTGACCCCATTTACGCAACCCCACCTCTTGACACTTTTCAAAGAAGTTCTAAGCCCATTATTGCTGGCACAAAAATTTTTATCTTGACAGAGATTGTATTTCTATTACAATATTGATATGGGAGTTACGGGGCAATATACAAATACGAACGATTATAGATTTATCCATCACTTTTCGCCGGATAAACCAGAACAACTTTGAGGGAGATATGATACCTAACTTATTGAAAACAAAAAACTTAATCACCCATAGTAGTGAAAACTCATGTTGGTTTAGACGACAACTAAAGATGGTTTTGCCGGATTCATTAGGATGTATAAACTATGTTGGCCAAGGGAGGGAATGACGCTGGACAAGCAGATGATTGGCATGTGCGGTGCCTACTGTGGCATCTGTGAATGGAGACCGAAGACGGACTGTCCCGGCTGCCAGGTCGCAAGAGGTGACATGTTCTTTGGTGAGTGTACCGTCGCGAAGTGTTGCGTGGATAAAGGCTTCACACATTGCGGAGAGTGTTCCGACCTGCCATGCACAGATCTTCAGGCAGCGTTCGATAATCCCGAACACGGCGATCATGGAGAACGGCTTATCAATCTCAAGGCATGGGCGAATGGTGAGGAGACCTACCTGAAGCTGCGTACTCTGAAGAAGGAAGATGGCCAACCAGATGAATGAACCTTACAAGAATTGGCGCGCCAATTCTTGAAGGTTATTCACGACGTTAGGCAACAGCTTGATTCTAGTAGGTCTGCAGTCGGCCTTTCAGGTAGCAAATGGCATGGTTCGCAAACTTTTAACGAAATGGAGGATGACATGCACACTTTAATACCATTAGGAGCATTCTTTGGTGGTTTAGGAATATTTTTCTTGGGGTGCGCTGCGTTTTGGTTTGTGTCGGTTTATAAGGAGAAGAAAGAGTAGTATCGCGAGCTCGCTGCATGATCTCGGCTGTCTCTGGTGGAAGTAAGCAAAAGGGCTTTTGATCGCCTACTAACCAATCCTTGGATTGGACGCAGCTTCAACTCAGATGATGAGGCCAAATATCGGGAGATCATCGCCGAATTGCCGCAAACATCAGAAAACAGACTGAGTCTAAACGATTGGTGAGCTGCTCTTTCAAGTTCATAGGAATGCAGTCGCGTTCCAGTGTGAATGCCGATCCGTGATCGGTGTTTGGCGATTCAGGCTGCCTCGGTTATTAAGAGACTGTCCTTTGTCAGTCCGCCGCCTAACCCCTCGCTGGAGGTGACCGAGTATGCGGGGCGATTTGCAATGTTCGTTGTATGATGGAGATGCTGGAATTGCAGTTGGTGGAGCGAACCCCGGCGCCTCAGCTCAAAGCTGTTAGGTGTTACAAACTTATAGGTTAGATTGTGGTGAACTACACTTAAAATCACCGGATCAAAGCAATCTAGGAGGAATACTTATGAAAGCGATTGTATACACAAAATACGGACCACCGGATGTTCTTCAGCTCAAAGATGTAGAAAAACCTACTCCCAGAGACAATGAAGTACTGGTAAAAGTTCATGCGGCATCCGTGAATTATGCTAACCTGGCTTTTGTAAGAGGTAAACCGTTCTTGGCCCGCCTATGGTCCGGGCTTCTAAAACCAAAACACAAGATACCTGGAGGTGATATATCGGGGCGGGTTGAAGCGGTTGGCA
>JAGLZA010000386.1 GCA_023131835.1 Caldifarciminota bacterium | reverse complement strand
ACCCTTTACCAGCAGATGGAAGAAAAAATCGTTTTATCCGGCATGTCGAAAAGTTCGCTGGGTAATTATGGCCGCAAACTGGCCCAGGTCTGTCTTCATTTTAACCAATTGCCCCAGCACATTGGCGAGCGAAAACTCAACAAGTACCTTGCAAGTTTGGCTCGTGATTCCAAAACTCCTTCACTTAGCGATTTTAAACATACTGTTTATGGTTTGCGCTACTGTTTCAGGCTGTTGGGCTTAAACGACAAGGCGGTCAAGTTACCTTCAATAAAAAAGGAGAATAAATTGCCGGTAGTACTAAACCGAAGCGAATGCAGAATGTTGTTTAAGGCCCCGCAGTTGTTAAAACACCGGGTGATACTTTCGCTTATATATTCTGCTGGTTTACGGGCAAGGGAACTGTGTCGGCTTAAAATTGGAGATATTGATTCTGAACGTATGATGATCCATATCCGCCGCAGCAAATACAACAAAGACCGGTACGTTCTGTTGTCTCCCATAATTCTTAAGGGTTTGCGTAAATACTATTATGCCTGTCAACCCGTCGAATATCTTTTTAACGGGAAACAGCCTGGCTCCCCTATGAGTACCCGCGGGTTACAATGGGCCCTTCGCGAAGCTGTCAAAAAGTGCAAACTCCGTAAAGACATCACCCTGCATACCCTTCGTCACAGCTATGCTACCCATTTGTTGGAAGAAGGTATGGATATTGTTTCCATTAAAGAACTGCTGGGCCATGAACGCATCGAAACCACTCTGGTTTATCTTCATGTGGCAAAACCCAACCGGAGCAACCTGTTCAGCCCGCTGGACAGGTTATACCAAAAAGGGTGAAACCGGCTTATGAACTGGCACAAGTAATTGAATGGTTCGAAGAAGAGTTTGAAAAACAACATGCACCCAATGCTTATTTAATCCGTACATTGCGTGCCATAAAGCATTGCCGTACAGCAGCACTGGGCGGGCATGTTGATAAGTGCGATAAATGCGGGCATATTCGCATCAGTTACAACTCCTGCCGCAACCGCCATTGTCCTAAATGCCAGAACACCCAACGCGAAGCCTGGATCGAAAGCCGTAAACAGGACCTGCTGCCGGTGCCCTACTTTCATGTGGTGTTTACCGTACCTGATAAGCTCAATTCCTTGTTCATGCATAATCCGGCACGGATGTATAATTTTTTGTTTCAATCGGTTTGGCAAACTATTCAACAGTTTTCATTTACAAAACTTCAGGCTGAAACTGGCATGGTGGCTGTTTTACACACCTGGGGACAAAACCTCTCATTGCACCCTCACCTGCATTGTGTGGTCCCCGGTGGTGGTTTGGATTATAAAGGGCAATGGAAACAGGTTAAGACTTCGGTAAACGGAAAGGTATTCCTCTTTGATGTGACAAACCTATCGGTGGTGTTCAGGGGTAAGTTTATGGAGGTGTTAAAGAAAGAATTCCCTCTGGAAAAGAAACTGGTCCGTGATCTTTACAAACACAAATGGGTGGTTTATACCAAAGAACCTTTTGCAGGCCCTGAGCAGGTTGTTGAATATCTTGGACGCTACACCCACAAGGTAGCTATCACCAATCATCGACTGCTTAATATCGATGAATCGGGTGTTCGTTTCCGCTGGCGCGACTACCGCGATAACACTCAAAAAGTAATGACCCTCAGCGGTACGGAATTCCTGCGCAGGTTCTGTCAGCATATCCTGCCTAAAGGATTTGTCAGGATCAGGCATTATGGACTATTATCAACCTCAAAGAGGCCACAACTCAAGGAACTACAGCAGGATTTTGGTATGTTTGTCCCGCTAAAAAAAGAGAAAAAATCCTGGAAAGAAATCTGCCGCGAACATCTTAACTACAACCCGGATAGTTGTCCCTGCTGCGGAAAAGGGAATATGGTTACCATTGAAGTATTCTTGCCTGCCCGGGCACCACCATTCCATCATCCAAACAAGCAAGCAGCCCGCCTGTCCGCCCATGCCAGTACGGACGGAAATAACCCTGTCGGCCAGGCAACCTTAACATAACAGCACAATTAAAATCGTTCAAGCAATGGACCTGTCACTTTATTGCATAAAACTGACAAAAATGCCTCAAGCCACTCAATCAACCCCCTCATTCAGCAAACCCTCAACCTTTGAGCATAGCTCAGAACATCTATTTCATACACCGGTGTACCAATACACATATTCCCAAATAATTTAATTTCCATAAGGCATGATTATCTGAAAAAGCGTGGTAGGCGGGATTTCGTGCAACAGGGCTTCATGTTGGGCTACGCCACACGAAGCCTTACTTATTATAGCCAGTGCTCATTCATTATTTTTGTAGGTTTTTCTGTTTATCAATATTTCATTAATCACCTGAACGGATCATTAAAATGTGTATTTGGTCTTAGATATAACTTTTTATTTGAGTAATCAAATATTAAATTGAACCTTCTAAGAGATCTATTTCCAAGAATGGCGTCAGCATTTTCTTGTTTTGAACGGACTTCTGCCGGGGCAAAAGAGGCGATTACGTTATTCAATTCATACGGACCAATAATTAGTTTTGAAATATTGCCGGTTTTCCCATAAATATCGCCACTCAGTCCCCTTCCAATATGCACATTAACTGTTTCTTTGGGAAGGGAAAATTTCATATTAGGTTTTTCTAACAATACAATAGCATCACCTGCTGCATAATCGATATACATGGAAAGAAGTATGGGGGTTTCATTTTCAACTACAATAGAAGCATCTACCCATGGAATATTATTGTCTTTGAAATATAATGGGATATCTGTCCAACTGCTGTCAATTTTTGTTTTGTCAGTATCGTATAAAGTCATTGTATTGCTATCATAATTAAACTCAGTTATATAATGACCGAAAATAGAATAACCCATTATACCATTTGATGGAAAGCCTTTATATATATCACCTTGAAGTATTATAATTCGTTGGTTCTTCATTATTATATCACCAAGACTAAAATCTGCTGAATCAATCATAAAACCCTTTGCGTCATCTCCACTGCCGGCACCACCTATTCTAATTTCCCTTGCATTAGTTAAATCCAAAGAATCTTTATAATCGGGATTATAGATCATTAGACCGTCAAAGGCGAATCCGGTATCAAGTAAAATATTAGAAATCACAAGGTTTCCAATTTTTACCGTCACTAGAGATTTATTTCTTTCTACTTTAAGAGGAATAACATTTTTTTCCTGACCGAATGCACAAGAAGTCAATATGGAAATTAGCTGAAATATAATACCAACAAATATGATTCTACTTTTCATGGTTTTTCTCTTTTTTCTTTTGATCTGTTCATTGTTAAAACTTGTTTTTGATTTCATTTTTTTCCTTTATTCCTTCAATTCTTTTTGTTTAAGACTTTCTATAATTTTTGCAT
>JAGLZA010000385.1 GCA_023131835.1 Caldifarciminota bacterium | reverse complement strand
ACTACATTGACAGTCACTTGGCATTCTAAGCCTCCTTTATATTAACTTCTTCAATAATTTCCTTCGCAAACAGTTTGATCACATTACAAATAGGATTTGGTACTTTGTGGTAAAGTGGACACCAACCTTTACAAAATCCATAGATAGAGCATTTTTTACAAAGCTCTCTTACAGGAGTAGCTACGCGTTTGTACTCGTGTTTTACATCTCCAATTTTAATCGGTTTTCCAATTAATGTTTGGCATTTATAAATGTTACCGTTACATGCTACAGCGAACATTTCGTCGCCTGCTCGACACCCGCTAAAACCTGATTTCACGCTGAAATTATTGAATGAAATTCTTGTAAAGTCATAGTTAAATTCTTTTAAAATTTTTATTGTTCTGAATAACTCTACGGCAAGCTCTTCCCAAGACGGTGTTGTCTTCTCGAAATAATCTGTTGTTAGGCACCAACCGTAGTTATTCATACCTATAAAGGCTGCCATTATATCAAGTCTTTTAAAATTTTCTTTTGTTACGGTTGTCATAATCCATGGATTTCGAAGACGACTAGTCTTTTCAACAACCTTCTTATCAAGCATTTTAACTTTAAGACCATTATCAATTGATATTGACACGTTAACGTTGTCCAACTCTGCAAATTTCCAGAAACTTTCTGGTACATCAATAAGATTTGTCAACACTTCGACCGTTACACCTGTGTGCTTTAACATAGATGTAGCAAATGGTTTCCATATATCGAAAGTCAACAACGGTTCTCCACCAGCAAATCGTAAATGTATGTTGTCTGTTGGCATTTCAAGTAAAAGCTTTCCTAGGTTATGGTACACTGTTAGTGGCATTACTGCTTTACCATGAACATAGCAATAATGACATTTCAAATTACATTTTTCTGTAGTATGAATCCATGGAGAAACGAATTTCATCTTGTGCTCCATTGTATATTTTCCTTTCTTATCTAGAAAATCTTTTAGCCTCTTTTTTGACCGAATTAACCATTTTTGTTTTAGAGTCAAGCGGCTGATTAGCGATCCATTTTTTACACTCAATAATTGCACAATCGGAGCATATGGAAGCATACCGATACTCGCTCTCTGAGCCATCTGATATAACGCATGGTTTTTTATTATTACAAAGGTCACATATTACATTATCAATCCAAATAACCCCAACACGACCATAACTACCATTAAATTTTTTTATTATTTTACGGGACATAGTTTTATTTAACTCCATATATTTCTATTTTATCTGAATAGTACCAGTCAAACATCGACCGGCGCAATTTTGCACGCCAAATTTTTCCTTCCCATTTTCTTCTCAAATTATATAAAACAATTCCTTCTGCCATAATTTTTGCATTACCACGTTTGGTTGCAAAGCGGGAAAATAAATAATCTTTAAACCAAGAACTCCAATTCTCAAAGGTTCTTTCGTGCTCATCAAATGAGTTGTACCGTAAATGTTTTATTGCTTTTTTAAATGGATACCATAAATGAGTTAATAGTTCATATGGATTTCCCTGAAGCTTTGGTCCTATCAATTCTCCAGCTTGTTCACCATCTTTATCTACATACTTTTTACCAATTGCCTGAAAAACACCTTCAAGAAGATGGGATTGTCCTTTAATTACTTGTAGAGGATCTATTACATTTTTTCTGTTCTGTACTGCTATTAATCTTCCATTTTCTGTTAAAATTTTTACATTTGATCCGTCCAATTTTTCAATTGCCATCGTATCAGGATCCTCAAATACCCACTCATATCCTGGGTTAACTTCATTTACAGCAAGATATACATCAGGTTTACGTAATTGTAAGGATCGCCCATGTTTCTTCCAATCTTCTCTATTTACCTCAAATGATTTTCTTATGAACGGACAATAAATTTTTGGAAAATCCGTTAATTTTGACATATTAAATCCTTTTTATTATTTCTATAGAAGGAAAGTTTCCTTGTATTCTCATATTCGTACTATTTTTTATAATGTGTTCTATTTCTTTTACTATTTCATATTTTGTTACACTTTTAATACTAATGGTGTTGTGAGCTGCTTCTTCCAGGTTTATATTGTTCATAATGTAATTGACCATGTGTTCGTGTTTTGGTTTAAACTTGAGCCGATACACTTTCTTATAAGCAGTGCTTACTATTTTACCAGTTTTAGCACCGGTATAACATATTACAAAATTACACGGTTCGTGCTTTTTCACAAAATCAAAGTATTTGCTTTTGCGTTTAATAACAACTTCTCTTTTTACATCTTTCCGTACCCATTTTTGGATGCAACACCTTAGTTTACACGGCTCTCCATCTGCTATGAAAGTGGTTTCTGATAAATCCTCACTTCGTTCTAGATGAAAATATTCGTTTAATCTTTTATGAATATGTGGTTTCTTGAATACTCTAGAACAAACAAAATATATTGTATCGCTTCTTTTAGCACAGTTATTGAAGAATTTTGTTGCCAATTTATTATTCCTACCGAAAGGTGCACTTACTACCGATACAACTTTGCCTGGCCCGGGCAAAAAATATTTTTTCCAAGGAAAAATAAAAAAATTACATTTAATAATATTCGATGCTTCTGGTTTAATATCAATTGCTATACATCTTTTCCCTTTTCCAAGAAGTCTATGTAACGGGTTCGAAAAAGCACCATCCCCTCCTGACGGTTCTATGAAAACTTCGGCTTTAGGATTCTCTTTAATAATTGTTACAACCTGTTCTTCTCCAAGATCATGATTAAAATAGTATTTATCCAATCTGTTTCTAATACTCATTTGTATTTCCTTTCTAAAGTAATAATCCATTTTATCATTGGTCTTTTTCTATGTATTCGGAAAATCTGTTAATTTTGGCATATGTTATATTTCATAATAAATTTTATTAAAATCGTCGTCCTCCTAAGACTACACTTCTATATCTTTGCCCCGGGCCGATTTTAATGTAGAAATATCTGAATTTTTGGCTTTGTGTGTTTTCCTTCTTTCGGGCTCAAGCATTCTTTGAATAGCATTTTCAGGAGATCCTCCCCAGGCCCAAACTTCATCAGTAGTTCCTATGTGTGGCGTTGTTACTCCTTTATATCAATTGTACCAGAAAATTTATCAACAATAATTTGTTTCATCTTTTTTACTACTAATTCTTGAATTTCATAATAAGCCTCTTCGTTTACATCAGGATTACATGTTTCAATGATCATATCTACTATAGCCGTCTTTATCTTCACCATGTCTTTTTTTGTAAAAGTTATGTCTTTAATTGCTTTCTTGGCCCGTGATACCATTTCCTCTTTTACTTTCGGATCTTCCATAACTATGTTTAATAAGTCGCTCATAATAGTTTTCCTTTCTTTTAAAAAATTAATATTATTATAACATGTTTTTTCAAATTAATATCTTTTTCTATTGAAGGAGCTTACCGCTGTTTCAGGTTCAAACTCAAAAAGAATTGGTTTCTCTTCTTTCCCCCTTCCCTATTAGATTCTTTAGCAAAATTTGGAAGTCTGTTGTTTTGAAAACTCATCAATACGTGCAATATGAGTGGTAGAAATTCCAGTCTGTTTAG
>JAGLZA010000384.1 GCA_023131835.1 Caldifarciminota bacterium | reverse complement strand
CTGATCCTGCAAACCTGACCTATACGATCAAATGGTATGTTGATGATGTTGAAAAACAGTCTACAACTACCAATTCCACATCAAATTCATACACATTTGATACAGGGTCAACCGATGCAGGAACGCGCATCGTAAACGCAACGTCCACAGGTGGTACAGCTACTCCGGTTTCGTGGACTGTTACAATCGCGAACAAATTGTTCCTTGCAGTCGGTGAAGTGATCTCTGCAACCGTGGGGATCGTTCCGGGGATTGTAAACTTGATAATCGGTATCGTACCGGTAATCATTACACTATCGCTCGTTTCGCTGCTAACCGGCATATTTGGGGCGATTATATATGCAATACGAAAGGGGATCTAAATGTTGAATCATTCGGGATCTGTTCTACAGGTCCCTACTATTCTCATAATATTTTTTTCAATTTTATTATTAGTAATTCTAGTTCAAGCAGATGCACCAATATCGTATAATAAAGAACTTTCATCCGATGTAGAATTAAGGGGTGCGTTTTTTACAGATGTTAATGCGGATGGATTTTATGTTTCGCTTATTGGTGAGAACTCAATACAAATAGATTCTAATGTACATTATGTTGATAAAACAATAAAAATAAAAAAAACCGCATTGGATAGCAGGTTTAAAAAATTCAATAGAATTAATATCGGTGTTACGCATATATCAGATGATGGAATTGTGAATAATTATATTTCACCTGTTGTTGTTGATGGGGAATTTGTTTACATCACTGTTGATTTCAGTACAATTATCATTAATGGGATGACTGGAACTACAACAACCACGTTAACAGGACTTTCAGGGAATCAAAGTATTTCAGTTCCAAACGGTTCGAGTTATGATTTAAATATTACGAATAATCACCCTGATTCATGGACATCAACTGATGGTAAGAATTATACTAATAAATCAATAATAACAATAAATGGTTCTATGGTAACAACTGAAACAGGTATTCCATTACAATTATTTACTAATCTTGAAGGAGTGGACGGTACAGGTGATATTGGTATTGTATACACAAATTTAACTGCAATTCCAAGAGAAATTGAGGCTATTGGGGATAATGATAATGTAAGTTTACATTTTCCTTTTAATACAACGTCTGGTATTGATAGTCAGTTTGTGGTTTTATGGGGCAGTGATAATAATACCGAACCCCCCGCAGATTCAACTTATGGAAGTCAGGCGGTTTGGAGCGGGTATGAATTTGTATCTCATATGAATATTGACCCCAACACAGCAGGTTCGGAAGGGTTTTTAGATTCAACATTAAATGCTAATCATGGGACACCATCAAATTTTGAATCTGGGAAATTAGTGGATTTTGAATATGGGAAAAAGATTGTTTTTGGTGGTGTCGATGAATATATAACGTTAAAAAATGCAATTTCAGATACAAGTTATACAAACATTTTTTACATTAACACAACTGTAGAAGATAAATTCGTATATGATTCGAGAGATAGTGTGAGTGATGGTGTTGATTTGTATATTCATGCTGATGAATATGCACAACACGAATTTAATGCTGTAGTATTACACCCAAGTGCAACATCAGTATTAAATAGAGATATTTTATTATCAGAAGTGTCAGATGGAAACGATATATATCTATATGGTGATGATACTGAACTTGGGAGTGCAGCAATCACAGGCACAATTTCAGTTGCGGCTCTACCTCGTATTGGCGCAAGGTCACACACATCACCATCAGGGTTTTTCGTTGGTAGTATGTATGAAATTAGAATTTTAAATACACAAAAGTCTCTAAATTTTATTACAACAACTTACAAAAACCTAAACAACCCAACCGCCACAGGCACAGACCCATTTTACAAATTAATTGGCAATACACAAACAGCACCAGGAACAGTAAATATAACAGTATCAATAACAGGTGATTCAAACGAGCAATCATATAATACATCACAATCGAGAGAATTTACACTTACCCCAACAGGAATAACAAATAACGTACTTGTAAATACGACAAGTACGGATTATGATGTGACAGTTACAACTTATTGGACTGAGAATACTACACTACAAAGCGAAACCACGACTGCCGGATACGCAAAACAGTATATTAATTATACTCCATCATTTAATATAACAAGTGCAGATCTGAATACAACATTTACTTTTAATTTTAGTGCGCAGGATTATATCGGAACAGCAATAAGTACATTAGACGACGTATCAAAACCAACAACGATAGATGGACAAGATGTTAATGCTAGTGTAGGCAGTTTAACAGCAGCGACATCTTATTGGTGGAACGTAACAGTGCCATACAATAACATATTCACATTATCTAATCAATCTGACATAACAGCGTTTTTAGGAGTATCAAAACAATTCAATGATTCAACTTACAACGATCCAGAAGGGTTACCCATAGATTCAAGATTGTGGTATTTTGGTGATGGTGGTGATTCATCATCAAGTAATCCAAATCACACATATGTAACAATTGGTAATTTTAACGCAAATTATAGCGTAACTGAAACTGCAACAGTATCACCGCAGACTATTGTAATAGAATTTAATGTATCTGTGGAGGTGCAACCACCCCAGAACGTAACAACAGTACCCCATCAAACGAATGTAAGTATTAATTGGGATGATTACGCATATGCTGATAAATACAGTGTCTACGAATTAGAAGATGGATTTCCTTATGTAGATACTGATCCAGTGATGGACGGTATAAAAGATGTAATCTATGACTATGCACATGAATTTCTAATTTTTTCACCCAATCCAATTAATCCGGGTGACTACGAAACAATATACCCATTACGTACATCCCTTGGTGCATACGTCCTGATTGAATCTGTGGACAATGATGACAAATTAGGTGATGACGATCTAATTTGTTATTTTGACCCTAACAACAACGGATTAACTATTAATGATCCTGCATGGAAAATAACAAACAATGCCATTAAAAAATATCTATGGGACGGTGATTCATGGCAGGTGACCGGAGTCAGTGATGCAGTCGGTGCGTCAACAGGTGGAGGCACTCACTACCCAATTCATGAACTGTTTATCCCGATCGCAGAGCTTGGCGCAAACTGGACAAACGGAAGCACAGTAAAAGTATTGGTGAAACGTGAGGATTCCTCGTTAT
>JAGLZA010000383.1 GCA_023131835.1 Caldifarciminota bacterium | reverse complement strand
TTCATAAGCGAGTGGATGCATTTTTTGTAGTTACTCTCAATATCCTATGGAGTTATAAATCCTGAACTCTAAATTCGGAGCACTAAACAAATGTTTTACTTCATCCCTTTTCCCCTGCCCTCCACTTGAGCGCTAAATTTTATTAACCCTATATTCCATCGTTTTTAAAAAGGACGTGTTTGCTTCGAGATATATGCAAAGGGAGAGGGGGTCAGATAAAAGAGAGCTGTTTGCGAGGAGATTGAAGGAGAGCTGAGAGTGGTTTTGGAAGCAAATATCGAAAAAAATCGAAAAGTTTTTAAAGTGAATCACACCAATTATGGTATGAGGAAACAATCACATCATGATTAAATGCATGATAAGGTGTGTATAATTATAACAAATGAAAGAGTGGGAAGGACCTAAATGTAAAAATAGGGATAACGCTGCGATATAAAACATTGTTTCTTTAGACAGTGTCTTTATAGGCTAAGAAGAAGGGGGGAGTAAACCGAGAGGCATAAAATGAACAAAAAAAGCTT
This sequence comes from Caldifarciminota bacterium, assembly GCA_023131835.1. GTDB lineage: Bacteria > Hydrothermota > UBA3072 > UBA3072 > UBA3072 > JAGLZA01. Next base: position 3,490 of record JAGLZA010000383.1, on the reverse strand, counting down.
GACATGGTTAGCAATCATAGTATTTGGCATCGCTTTGTGCAGCGCCGCCACTGTGCATGCCCAGACCACTTATGAGCTATCGGGGACAGTTTATGACGGCACTGGGGCAAAAATACCGAATGTCGCCATAACAGCTTATGATGCGGGCACCGGAATTGAGGCGGGATCAGATACGACTGATACGGAGGGTTTTTATAGTATCTTTTTGGAGGCAGGCACCTATAACCTGATTGTAACGCCCCCCGTCGGAACCGGGTTTGATGAATCCAGAATTGATGGACTGGTTATTACAGAGGACACGATTCAAAATATTGTTTTGATCCCCAAAGCTGTCCAGCTCAGCGGCACAGTGATGACTAGCGAAGGTGTTGCAATTCCCGAGGCTTATGTAAGCCTGCGTCCTTCTTCAGGGACAGGTATTGAATATGAAGACTTCACAGATGAAAACGGATACTATGAAATATCCCTGCTGGCAGGAATCTATGATCTTGAGGTAGGCAGTTGGCATTGTGAAGATCCTGAGCACATTCCCTGCAGGTTCTTCTACAAATTGGTAGAACCCCATTTGTTCATTACGGAAAACACAGAGCGGGATATTGTGGTTGATGTGGTAAAGCTAAGTGGCATTGTCACTGACGCCAACGCCGTTCCAGTACCCAACGTAGGCCTTGAGGCTGATTGGTCAGGGCCTAGCTATGGGAGAGCCACTTCGGGAGAGGATGGAAGATATATCATGGCTCTGATTCCAGGAACATATGATATCTATATCTATCCTCCAGAGGGGAGTGGCTTTGCACATGAAGTCATAGGGGAGTTAGATATCCCTGTAGATACAACACTGGACATCATCCTTCAAGAGGCGATTCAGCTCACCGGCACAGTAACTACCAGCGAAGGTGTTGCTATTCCAGAGGCTTATGTACGCTTGCGTCCTTCCTCAGGAACAGGTCTTTCATATAGCGATTCCACAGATGAAAATGGATACTATGAAATATCTTTGCCGGCGGGAATCTATGACCTCTACTTGTCTAAATATGGGAGTGCCGATCCTGAAAATATCCCATCCCAGTTTAGCCAGACGATAGAAACCAGCCTGTCGATCACTGAAAACACAGAGCGGGTTATTGTGGTTGACGTGGTGAAGCTGAGCGGCATCGTCACTGACATCAACGCGGTTCCGGTGCTTGATGTATATCTTTACGTTGACGGGCCAAGTGAAGGGAGAGTCACCTCAGGTGTGGATGGAAGATATATCATGGCTCTTATCCCGGGAACCAATTACGAAGTCTCTATCTATCCTCCAGAGGGGAGTGGCTTTGCAGATGCGTCCATACCTGGAATGGACATCCAGACAAATGTAATCCTGGTGGTAATACTTCAGCAGCCTGACACAGTGCCGCCTACCATAACGTCAGGACCCACCGCCATAGACATCACACAGACCACGGCATCAATCCAGTGGCTGACCGATGAGCTGAGTGATTCTGTCGTTGACTACGGACTGGATACCAATTTAGGAACAAGCGTATCCGACCCTTCATGGGTCGTTAACCACATGATCACACTCACAGATTTAGCTCCCGGTACCACTTATTACTATCGTGTTTCCTCCACAGATCGGGTAGGAAATGGCCCCACGCAGAGTGATATATTTTCTTTCACCACGTTGCTTGAGCCAGATGTTTACCCTCCCGTGATTATTTTCGGTCCCGAAGTTTTGCCTACCATCACCGATGTTACAGCTACCGTGCACTGGATAACGGATGAACCGAGCAACAGCTATGTCTTTTTCGGTAAGACACAGGATCTGGGCAACGTCGAAGGTAGTGAAATTTATATCAGCGATCATTATATAGACCTTGCTGGTCTCGAACCCGACACCATTTATTATTATAAGGTCGCATCAACAGATCCCAGCGGCAATGGCCCAACGGAAAGTTCCATTCATACCTTTAGGACTAAAGAGGGTCCGGATACAGAACCCCCGATAATAACTTCAGGACCCACGGTTTTGCCCACAATAACGGATACAGCCGCTCAAATTGTGTGGACAACAGACGAAATAAGCGATAGCGGGGTCTCTTATAACGATGGCACTAATTACTACGTAGCACATGATGATAAGTATGTGATTGACCATATGATGACTCTGACTGGCCTCCAGCCTGACACCCTTTACTATTTCACTGTGTCCTCTAAGGATCCCAGTGGTAACGGACCGACCCTTAGCGAGACGCTCACTTTTAGAACCTTAGCAACACCTGATACTGACCCGCCGATTATCGTTACAGGACCAGTCGCAAAGAGCGTCACATCTAATAGCGCCATGATAGAATGGGAAACCGACGAAATTAGCGATGGACGGGTTGATTATGGCTTGGATACCAATTTAGGGTCTTACATCATTCACATAGAGGATTTGATCCTGCATCAATTGTTTTTGACCAATCTAAAGCCAACCACAACATATTATTACAAAGTCTCCTCGACTGACCCCAGCAGTAATGGTCCAACTGAAAGTGAAATATTTAGCTTTACCACATTGGGTCCTCCATCAGAGGAATTCTGTATAGACTTTGATCCGGACACGCTCAATTTACAGAGCAAGGGTAAATGGGTTACAACGTACATTGAACTGCCAGAAGGTTATGATGTGAGCGCTATTAATGTAAGTACTGTGATGTTAAACGATCAAGTCCAAGCAGAGATGAAGCCAACAGAAATCGGAGACTATGATGACGATAGCATTCCTGATCTAATGGTTAAATTTGATAGGTCTGCCATACAAGAGATACTTGAAGTGGGGGATGAAGTAGTGATAACAGTAACAGGAGAACTAATCAATGGAACACCATTTGAAGGCAGCGACACCATTAGAGTGATAGAAAAAGGCGGTAAAAAATAAGTAAAGGCGTAAAAGAGTTTTTTTCCTCTTTTAATTTTTTAAAAAGTATGATTTCTAATGGGCTTCTTCAATGTATTTACTAATAGGATATGAGAAGCCACAAATGTTGCAATGAAACAGATTTTCTGGCAGTTCCGCCTTGCATAGCGGGCATACCTTTTCTTTTCCCTCTGCCTTTGGAACTTCACCCTCAACCTCTTTGTATATCTCATAAAAGAAGAGATGCTCTTTATTCATGAACTCCATCTCATATTCTCTTTTTTTCTCCGCGAACTCAGTATCCGAAATTTTCGAAGTGATAACATCCCGGAGCTTTGTTGTTCCTGAACCGAACTCTATCGGCTCTTTTTCTCTCCATGCTATTTCCCCCAATTCTTTTTCATACGCCTTTCTTAATATCCACTTTCCATATTTTCTCCCTTCTATTTCCTTTACCTTCAAGCCGGGATTTAGGTCAAGAGCGAATTCAACAATTTCGTTATCAAGATACGGCTGTTTTATCTCCACACCGAGAAAATCTCCAAGCTTGTTAGAGGAGAAATACATCGTTTTTGAAATATTTCTTATGTACTTATTCAACTCCTC
>JAGLZA010000382.1 GCA_023131835.1 Caldifarciminota bacterium | reverse complement strand
CATACTCTGCCCCTTCATGTACAGGTGTCTTATATGGTCCATTTTTAACCTGTACAATTCTTCCGCATGCTATAGGACAACCCTGATAGCACATATTATTTTTAATTAGATTATTATGGGAAAAATAATTATATATCTTCTCCCCTTTCCCCCATGAATTAGACTGCCAGTTTTTGGTAGGAAAATCCCCTTCAACATCAATCCCCGGCATATCCCCTATGGTTCCGCGTTCTTTAAAAACGGTGGTATTAGCATTTTCTTTTACCACCTTCATTGCCATCCGGACAGCTTTCTTAAATTCTTCAGGTTGAGCGGGAGTTATTTTATTTGTCCCTTTAACCGCTATCGCCAGTAAATTTTTAGAGCCCATTACTGTACCGGCACCACATCGACCTGCAGCACGACCTCCAAACATCACAGTAGCATATTTTACTAAATTTTCTCCGCCTGGGCCAATACACATCACCTTAAAAGATGGATCATATAACTCTGCCTTAATAATATTTATTTTTTCTGTAACTTTTTTACCTTTAAGGTGGTGTGCAGTTTTTATTTTTACATCACCATTATTTATTACTAAGTATACTGGCTCATCTGCACTTTCTTCGATGATAACGAAATCATAACCAGCCTTCCTTAATTCGGGTCCAAAATCACCACCACACCTGGATTCTCCCCAGCCATTCGTCAAGGGTGATTTAAAACATAACTCAATGCTTCCTCCACCCGGTACAGTATTCGTTGTTAACGGACTGGTTGCAAGTATTATTTTGTTTTCATATCCTAAGGGGTCAATTCCTTCTTTAAGTTCATCATACAACAATTTAGCCCCATATCCTACTCCCCCTATATATTCTCTTAAATCATCAAAATTTAATTCTTTTTCTTTAACCTTCTTCTCACCAAGAAAAACTCTCAATAACTTTCCTGCGTAACCCTTTACCATTAATAAAACACCCTTCCTTTTATATTTTTAAATTTAATCCACAGTCTTACAGCTCTTTAATCAAACCTGGTTAATAAGCTATAAAACTTTTTCTATAGGTTCACAATCTTTTTTTATCATGAATTTGTAAGATGTTTTGATTTTTTATCTAAATAACTTTTTAAGACTTATTTAACCTGGCAATCGGTAAAGTTTTTGGGCAATTATTAAAATATAATTTATAACCTCTTTTTTTCTTTAGGATTTAGTTATAGATTGCGTCTTTTTATCATTCTATGTTAGTCCGCTTTTGAACTTTAAATCATTAAAAAATAGTACATTTTGATTTTTAAATAACAAGAAATCATCGCATTATTGAGAATTGTCGAATTCTCTCGTTCCAGAATTGAACTCAATATAATGCAATTAGAAAGAGTTATCTGATCTATACATCGACGCCGAGGACATCACATAACTTGATGACATTTTCTCTCATAAGAGGTATCCATTTAGTCCGTCCCACAATTATGGAAAAACGCTGCTCTAAAGTCACAGCAATATGCATTGAGGCTTCCGCTGGAGGGAGTGACCACCAATTTTTCCGCAATTTCTCTGGCTTCTCTTAAGCCAGGATCGTAAAAGCACCCAATGATTGCTGCGTCAAATTTTTCTTTTTCTGCCTCTTTGATAATTTTTAAAATTTTAGGCACTACCAGCGACCCGTAGGAATAGTATTCTAGGTGTCTAGGGCCTTCGGTCAAAGAAGTTACTTCTAGTTCCGTCTCAGGGCTTTTAAATTGGGATAGATACCCTTTTTCCAAGAATCAACGATCTCGCTTACTACAGGCTCAATATATAACACTCTCCTCCTCATACAAATCACTCCTTTGTTGTTTTTTGTTTTCCAGTTTAGCAAATAGGTGGCATCGAACTATATGTCCAGGAGAAAATTCAATCATCTCCGGGTCTACCTTCGAGCAGATGGGTATTTTGTAGGGACATCGGAGATGGAAGCTACATCCGGAGGGAATATTAACAGGGCTTGGGATTTCCCCAATAGAAATGACCTTTTTGGGTTTTAATTTCTCTTCTTCCTCAGAAATCACCGGGACTGAGGAAATCAGCATCTGAGTATACGGATGAAGTGGCTTTTCGAAGAAGGTAACAGACTCAGCCACTTCACAGATCTTTCCCAGATACATGATAGCGATTCTATTGGCAACATTTCTCATTAAGCTCAGGTCATGGGTGATAAATAGATAAGTCAAGTTCATCTCTTTTTGCAGATCTATTAACTTATTTATAATTTTAGCCTGTACTGATACATCCAGAGCTGAGGTTGGCTCATCGAGAAGAATCAATGATGGATTCGACGCCATAGCTCTGGCAATGGCGACCATCTGTTTTTCTCCTCCACCAATTGAAGGTGGGGATTTGTAGAGGTAGTCTGGAGAGAGCTCCACCTTTTCCAAAAGTTTAACCATTTTTTCTCGGAGCTGTTTTTTAGGCACCTGGGTATGAATCCTGAAGGGCAAGGCCAGGATTTGTTCAATCGTTTGCCTGGGATTCAGGGAGGACCCAGGATCCTGAAATACGATCTGAATTTCTTTTTTTGAAGATAAAGACCTCCTTGATGCCTCCATACCTATATTTTTACCTTTAAACAAAATCTGACCAGAGGTTGGGCGATACATGCCCACGACAGTATAGGCAATAGTGCTTTTCCCAGATCCAGATTCTCCTACTAATCCTAAAGTCTCACCATACTTGATGTTAAGGGTAACTCCATCTACTGCACGAACGTATATCGGGCCTTGCTTGTCCTTTCCAACATGAAAGTATTTCTTCAATTTTTCAATTTTTAAAATTTCATTATTTATCACTTGTTTCATTTATTCACCTCTTAGTTAAGTAGCACGCTACTAAATGATTCTTCTCAATCTCAAATAATTGCGGTGGCTTTTCTGAACAGATCGGGCTCTCCTGTTCACATCTGAGCTGAAATCTACATCCAGAAGGTGGATTCAAATAATCTGGAATCTTCCCAGGAATACCCTTGGCTATTCCACCTCCTGATATTTTTGGGACAGACGCGAGTAGACCTTTGGTATAAGGATGAACAGGGTTTTTAAAAAGGACCTCAGGAGTAGCAGTTTCAACAATCGTCCCTGCATACATAACATAAATTCTATCCGCCATTTCTTTTGCTACACCCAAAGAATGGGTAATTAAAATGATGGCTGTATTCCTCTTTTCCACGATCTTATTCAAAAGCCGATGAATCTGGTCTTGAATGGTAACATCCAGCGATGTCCCAGGTTCATCCGCTATAATTAAATTTCTCGGAGAGGATATGGCCATGGCGATACAAACCCTTTGTCTCATACCCCCACTTAATTGAAAGGGGTAATTAATATGTATCCTTTCAGGATCCGGAAGATACACTTCCTTTATTGCCTTTATAGATTGTATCTTAATTTTCTCCTTGTACACATTCTCTTCAAAAGCGGTGGAATACTTAATAACGTCGCCGATTTGATTTCCTATAGTAAAAACTGGGTTTAGAGCTGTGGTGGGGTCTTGGAAAATCATGGCAATCTCCCTAGAGCGAAGCCTTTGGATCTCCTTAAAACTCATTTTTAAGACGTCCTGCCCTTTGTAAAATATCTGACCTCGGGGTATGTGGAAGTCTCCGGGCGGAAGTATTTGCAGAATTGATTTCATAGTTGTAGTTTTCCCGCAACCGGCTTCTCCTACAAGGCCAACTCGTTCACCTTCTCGCACCAAGAAATTTACTCCTTGAAGAACTTTAGAGTAGCCTCCATAAACTTTGTACCAAACATGGAGATTTTTGATCTCAAGTAAGATTTTATTATCCATTAGCGCTCCTTTCTTTAGGCTATTTAGCGGGAAGATTGCAACATATCCCGAATTCCATCCCCAAAAAGATTAAAACCTAGAATCATTACGATTATAGCCAATGCCGGGAAAATACACATCCACCAAAGCTCGGGTAAGTATTTAGCTCCATCTGATACCATTTGGCCTAATGCTGGTGTAGGCGGTTGTTCTCCTAGACCTACGAAACTCAGCGAAGCACTAAAAATAATTACCCATCCGACATCCAAGGCCATTTTTGTGAAAACAGGAGAAAGACAATTGGGCAAAATTTCGCGGAAAAGAATATGAAATTTGCTCGCACCCGTTAAATCTGCTGCAATAACAAAATATTCGTTACTTACAGAAGAGGCCATTCCATATACTAACCTGGTATACCATGGCCACCACATAACCGTGAGCGCAATCATGGAATTCATTAGGTTTGGCTTAAGCACCGCAGCGACGGATAGAGCAAGAACAAGAGGAGGGATGGAGAGGAATACGTCTGAAATACGCATAATAATGGTATCTATAATTGTCTTATAATAAAACCCAGCTATAAGCCCAAGAAGAGAACCTACTGGTACAGCGATTGCTAAAACTACAATTGACATAACCAAAGCGCCACGAAAGGCAAAGATTATCCGAGTAAAGATATCTCTGCCAATGGGATCAGTTCCAAGCCAATATTTAACACCAGGAGGTTGGCCAGCATTTATAAAGTCGACAAATGGGCCTGCGTGTGCAGGATAAGGCGCTATACAAGGAGCAAGAATGGCAAGTAAAATCACCAGAACGACAATCGAGATTCCCAATATGGAAAGTTTGTTATAAGAAAAATGGTACCAGTGTCGGGATATCATATCCCAAAATCTGTGCCACTTTCCCTCTTCTCGAGACTTTTCAATAGTTGCAATCCGAAATTCTTTATTGTCCATATTATTCCCCACTTACTCCGGCCAAACGGATGCGAGGATCTACTAAAGCAACAATAACATCAACAACGATATTGGCGAGTGTAAAGCCTACCCCTATTATCATCACGGTCCCCGAGATCGCGTTCAAGTCTTTATAAAGCATGGCGTTAATTCCATAACGGGAAAGCCCGGGCCAGTTAAAGATCAGTTCAACCAAGAAGGCGATACCCATCATTGCCGCAATATCCATTCCCATTACAGAAAGTGGAGCAATCATCGAAGGCTTAAGCAAATATTTAAACATAATTATCCTTTCGGGAATGCCATACCCTTTTTCAGCGGCAATGAAATCTTTAGTCAAATTATCCAGCATAGCGGCACGCATAATCCGGGCTTCCTGAAAGGTTCCGGCTAATGCCAAAGCAACGACAGGCAAAATCAGATGTGTAAATGCATTCCAGGCTGCATTCAAATTTCCCGCAAATAGGGAGTCAAAAATCATAAATCCTGTGACCCTTGGCACATCGAATTGTGGGCTCAAACGGCTAAGCACAGGCAATATTGGCCAAGTGTAACCAAAAATCAGAACAAAGAAAATTGCTAAAACGAATGCTGGGATAGAAACACCAATATAAGCGAACATACGGATCAAGTTATCTGCCCATCTGTCTTTATTTCTAGCGGCCAATATGCCAAGGAGAGTCGCAAAAAAGACCATAAAGATTGCAGCAAAAAAAACTAATTCCAAGGTAGCAAGAAGGTATTCTTTAATATCCTCAATTACTGGTCGCTTTGACACTAAAGATTTGCCAAAGTCCCCATGCAGAGCATTAGTCAACCAAATCCAGTATTGTACCGGTAAAGACTTGTCCAATTGTAATTCCTTGCGGAGTCGCTCAACCACTTCTACTGGTGCCCTTGGCCCTAAAGCTAATCGGGCTGGATCACCAGGAACTATGCGAGCTATAATAAAAATAAGGATAGACAGACCAATAAGAACAAAAATGGACAATAAAAGGCGACGGAGAATGAATGAGCCAATTCTCATTGATTATCCTCCTTTTTACTGTTAGTTAAAATAGAAATCGCATCAGATATCGCAGATTGGACCGCCTCAATAAATTTGGCAATTCCAGCCTTACAGTCTGCTCCAAGGATCGTGTCTCCACTGGAGTATACAAAACCATCCACGACCTTAAGCTGAATTTCCTTCCCGGGCTTTACAGTATCTGCATGCATGGCGAAGAACAGAGGGGTCAAGCTGCTACACGAGCAAGCAGGAATTATTGCAATAAGGTTCCCGTAGTCATCGATATGGAAATTTGCTCCTAAATCATTAGCATACTTCTTGGAAAGGTATTTTATGAACTCCTGCTTCTCGCTCGATTCACTCGGAATCTGAACCATCTCACACAGATTACGAACCATTCGTTCAACTTGGATCATAAACAAGCTCCTCTCATCCTATTTACAAGAGGAGGAGGTCCACATTTCCTCCTCTTGTAAAAATATTCCTGACTTAACCCTCTATTCTTCACCGATGAATCTCATGTCTTTGAACTGCAAGCGCAACCCGGGCATAAGGTTAAACTTTTCGCCGGTCTCTGCTGCTTTCGCAGCCGGCCACATTAGGTACTCGGCTTGGTAAGCATGACGCTGAGGCATCTCCACAGCAACGATATCCAAAGCAAGATCTAATATTTTTCTGATGATAGCTTTATACGTCTGATAGCGCTCATTTGTATCATGAGTAGCAATGGCTTCCTCGATCATAAAGTCAATCTCGGTTTGAGTGGCATCATCTAACCAGTGCATATTAAAGAAAGTGCCCCGGTAGCTGGAATGATAGCACTGATATAGAATTCCTCCGGCCTCAGGATATGCAAGAGCGGTCATAATCACGGGGAAGATGTGGGGAGTGGTATCTGGATTGGCAGCAGCATCTACAAACAGAGTCCAGCTGCTCTTCGTAATATTTACCTTAATACCAATTTCCTGACAATTACTCTGAAGTAATAATGCAATCTTTTCTTGATCAGGAACTACAGAATTCCACCAGAACTCAATGGGGTATTGATCCAATTTCGTGACATATGGAGATTGTGCCAACTCAGCCTTTGCTTCCTCGAGGTCTCTTTCTAGTAGAGGTAGTGATGGGTCGCCACCTGGGATAACGGGGCTTACCGGACCCCGCGCACGATCAGAAGTAGGTAGGATTTGATCCTTACAAATGCCATAGTCAAAAATATACATAACAGCACGGCGAAAGTGTACATCGTCAAATGGCGGCTTAGAAGTGTTGAACATGAGGCATAGGGGTGCCCCCGTCCGTAAATTAGCCACCTTTATACCAGGCAGCTTGCTCATAGCATTGTAGTTTTCTGTAGGTTGCCATTCGTCAGTGATCTCCAGTTCTTTCTTAGCCATCAGCGT
>JAGLZA010000381.1 GCA_023131835.1 Caldifarciminota bacterium | reverse complement strand
TCAGCTGAGATTTATCCAGAGAGTACTGCATATTTTTATGGAAAAACCTTTGAGGTTGTAATTGAAGCAAAAGATTTTGCGGGAAATATTATGCCAAATTTTATTTTGACATATAAGATTGAAGACAAGCCAAATTAATAAAATTAGGAGGTAAAACAATGAGCGCTGCTACAACGCGATGGGTTCAATATGAAATTTCTGCTGCAGGGAGTACTGAGGTAGGTGCAGTTACTGAAGGTTTAGGAACACGTGGATATTCGCCCGCTGAAGGTGCTTCAGATACAGATACGTTTAATATTGGATCAGGAAATAATAGATTACACGTAAGTATTGATGGTTCGGATGGATATATCACATTAGTAAGTGGTACAGGGTTAGACCCCAGATTTTTGGCAAAAGATATTACTGAGAAATTGCATAATTTGGGTAAGGCAACTGATGGGTATGATTATGCACAGTGTGTGTGGGAGAATGGAAGATTTATTCTTTACTCTGGAAAGTTAGGTAGTGGATCTAGCGTGGCTGTAACAAGTGGTACTAATACAGCCCATTTAGAATTAGGTTGGGGAACTAGTACTCCAGTTGGTGGATCAGCCACAGGAAATACATATAACAATGGTGGAGTAACAGTATCTGGAACATATAATGGTTTTTTTGATGAACTTTATAAGATAGTTATAAATAAGGAAAATCCAATTCAGTCGCCAGTGAAGGATGGGGCTAATGCTTACACAGGTACTATTTCAACTGGTGGTGCTTTCAATTATACGTCTAGTGCAATTACATATACATTGACAATTGATGCTACAAATGGTACAACGATGGGTGGTGGCACTGGAAATGTGCCGAAAGTATCTTGGGTAGCATCTGCGGGATCTGATAACGGTGGTCCAGTTGAATTACTGTATCCTAATTATTGGTATAATATAGGAACTAAAGGTTTAATGGTTAAATTTACTGATGCTGTATTTAATTCTTGTACTGCGTGGACTATTACATGTAATCAAATCCAGTATGTGGAGGGATCAAATACTACTGGTGCTGCAGGTCTTGCTATGTATTATTATGGGTCTAGTAGAGGAGATGATGCCGCTAATTCTATAACTTGTAAAGACGATGATTTAACTCAGTTGGGAACTAGAGGTTTATATATAAAATTTGTTGGTAATCCTGCTGATCTTTTTGCTGCGGGCGATGAATTTTATGTTGTATGTAAACCACCTCAGCCACAGAGTTATGATATAACGAATGTGAATTATGGAAACGTCACCGTATCAACCGAAAGTCCAGTTAAAGCAGTTATATTTGAGATCATGTCTGGTGCTATTGAGATAAGTACAGTTAAATTTGGACTTCAGAGTCATGGTACTTTTGAACATCACAATGAAAATAATTCCGATACATATTTCCGTTTCGGAACAGTTGGAGCAGGGAATCCTGCTGGATCATCACCCATAGATGGTAAAGAATGGAGAGTGGGTGTAACATCTGCAGATATTGACAGTGATACGCCTCCTGCATATTTACACGCGACAAAAGCAAATTTGTCAGTTGTATCTGATGCTGATGACAGTGAATCCATTGGTTCTAGCGCATTCATGGGAATGACGTCTGATCCGATCTTCATGAACATTCGGTTAGGGGCAAGTGAAGTAGGGTCTAACAGCCAATTGAACACCAGATGTTTTTTTGATTATTCATGATATCAAATACTTATAAATGGGGGACATGGTTTGATCACCTTGATATGATGCCCTAATCATTATATCTCACCCCATTAAAAAATAATTTATTAGGGAGGTTATTGTGGAAATAGTTTATTGTAAATGTGGTTGTGGGCAAGAGGTAGAAGAAGATAATATATATGTTCATGGTCATAATAGAAGAGGGTTGCCTAGTAATACAGTTCCAGATGGGAAATGGTCCCAGCATTATGACAAATGTATAGAGTGTGGAACTGTTGAGATTTCATATGGTGGTAAAGGATTATGTACAAGATGTTATAAAAAGCATTTATATAAAACATTTGAAACAAGGAAAAGGTGGGCACCTGAGCATGATCATTGTATAGATTGTGGAAGAGTGAATAGGCCGCATGCTTCTCATGGTAGATGTGTAACATGTGATGGTAACTATAGGGCTCATATGAAGGGTATCCAAAAAAGAAATTTTGGTGCGTGGTCATGGTATTATGATAAGTGTGTTAAATGTGGTACAACTGAAAGATCACACGCATCTAACGGGCTTTGTTGTGATTGTTATGAGGAATCAAAAAGAGTTGGGAAAGTTTTGGAAAAGTGCCCAGTTTGCGGAGTTAATGTTGAAAAACTTACTCAACATTTAACGATGCGGGCCAAGAAATGTAAAGAGCATTCAAATTATCTGCAAGGTATGTATAAGGTATACTTTGAGAGTGATCTTGGGTTGTATGATATAGCAGAGAAACTTAATACAACCCGACACACAGTGACGAAACAATTTAGAAGGTTGTTCGGTGTAGAAGAAACAAAACAAAGAAATGCAGCAGTTAAAAGCCTACTGTGTTCGTCTAGAGCAAAGATTGGATTCAATTATAATAATAAATTTGGAACAGTTACTTATTATGATTCATTAAATAACGGAAGAGTTCGTTTCAGATCGAGATTAGAGTGTACCTACGCTACATATCTTGATAAATCTGGAATAAAATGGGAATATGAACGTGATTCTTTTCCATATTTAGATATTAAGGGTAAAAGAAGAACCTATACTCCTGATTTTTATTTGGCCGATACTGATGAGTACATTGAAATTAAGGGATATGATAACGGAGAATCCAATTATAAAATTGATAAGATGAGGGAAATTGGATTAACCATAAAAATCCTGAGACAAGGAGATTTCTAAGAATGCCGATATACGAAATAGAATGTACCTGCGGAAACAAACAAGAAGTATACCTAAAAGTAGACCAGGAACCGTCCAGATGTCCCAAATGCGGGCATCAAATGAAAAAGATGATATCTGCTACTACTTTTATACTCAGAGGGCGTGGATGGGCAAACGATGGTTATGGCTTATATAACACTAAAAAGGTAAAAGGAAAACAAAATGCAAAATAGAAGATATTGGGAAGCCGAATATTATGATGGGAAAGTAATAAATGAAAATCAAATGG